>JAMQPK010000111.1 GCA_023717525.1 Vicinamibacterales bacterium
TTTACGGTTTGCGTAAAAAGGCACCCGACCCCTTTTTCACGGAAGGGCATACACCACCAAGCTGTCTGTTGCCACGACCGCCACGTACTGCTTCCCGTTCCTGCCCCGATAGGTAATCGGATCGGCGTTGCCTCTGCGCTCCAGCTTCGTCACCCACAGTTCCTTACCCGTCTTCGCATCCAATGCGCGGAAACGGTTGTCGTCGGTCGATGCGATGAACAGCAGTCCGCTCGCTGTCACGATAGGACCCGCGAGCACCGGGCGGCCTGTGTTCTGCTTCCCCTCTGGCAGCTGGTCGGTGATACCAAGCCGAACCTGCCATGCAACGCTCCCCGTCGAGGCATTCACCGCAATCAGGCGGCCCCATGGTGGTTTCTGGCACGGCCAATTTCCGCCGCCGCCCGGCATCGGCACGTCGAAGAACCCGGCGCGCTCGGGGAAATTCTTCTGGTACGGCGTGGGCGAGCCTTCCTTCGTCTTCTCGACCCAGCCCAGTGAACCGTTGTCCTGCGTAACGGCGAACACGTAGCCGGTCCCGGGATCCGATGCGGTACCGCCCCAGTTGGCGCCGCCGAGCATCCCGGGAAATACCAGAGTGCTCTTCGCCGCTGCGCCTTCCGCGCGATACAGCCACGGCGTGAACGGCCCCGCGTTGTAGACGCCGCCGACTTTCGCCATCAGATCCTGACAGGCCTTCACGTGTTCGGCGGAGGTGTCGTCGGCCGTCACGAGATCCGCAGGCTTGTAATCAACTCGCGCGATCGGCGGCACTTTCACTGGAAATGGCTGCGTCGGAAACGTCTGCTCGCCCGGCACGTCGCTTCTGGGAACAGGCCGCTCCTCGACCCCGAAAATCGGGCGTCCGGTTTCGCGATTCAGAAGGTAAAGGTAGCCCGACTTCGTCGTCAGCGCCGCCGCAGGAATCGTGCGGCCGTTCTGCACGACGTCAATCAACCCTGGAGGCGCCGGCGGATCCGCATCCCACAAATCGTGATGGATGGTCTGGAAATGCCATTTGTAGGTGCCGGTCTGGACATCGACGGCGACAACGGAGTTTCCAAAAAGGTTTGCGCCCTTTCGATCGCCGCCGTAGTTCCCGAACGACGCCGAAGCGAGCGGCAAATAGAGCAGCCCGCGCTGCTCGTCGAGGGTGAAGTAGAACGGCCAGGCGTTCAGCCCGGATCGACCCTTCCAGCTGTCGGCTTCCCACGTGCTCTCGCCGACCGTGCCGGGCCCGGCAACGGAATTGAACTCCCAGAGCTTCGCGCCGGTGCGCGCATCGAACGCACGCGCGTTTCCCGGAGCGCTGGCCGGCGGTGGCGGCGTGTTGGCGCCAACCACGACGATGTTCTTGTAGACAAGAGGAACAGAGTTGTACGGCACCACGAGATCGACTTCGCCTTCGCTGCCAAATCCATTCGCGATCGCGCCGGTGGCGGCATCGAGCGCCATCAATCGGCGTCCTGCCGTGAAGATGACGCGCGGCGGATTCGCAGCATCGCCCGGCCAATACGCGACGCCGCGCCGCGACGGTGCGCCGGCTGGAATGGGCCGCTGCCAGATCTCCTTGCCGGTTTCCGGGTCGAGGGCCACGACGCGATTCGCGGCAGGGAGATACATCACGCCGTTCACGACGATGGGAGTCGCCTGCGAATTGTTGGCCTGCAGAGAATACGTCCAGGAACGGGCGAGCTTCGTGACGTTCGTCGCGTCGATCTGCGTCAGCGGCGAATAGCCGGTGCCGGCCTGGTCGTGCCGGTACATGGGCCAATCCGTACCAAGCGGCAAATTCTGCGCTCCCGGCCGGCCAAGAAACGCCAGGAAGAGGGCGCCGCCGACGATTGCCACGGTCCACGTAGAGCGCATTGCGTTTTCGATTATAGAAGCGGAAAAGGCCCTAGCCGTGGCAAAATTAGCTCTACCTTAGCTCCATGAAGTCGCTCGGCCGGACGTCCATCGCGGTCCTCACCGGCGGCTGGTTTGCCGCACTCGCGCTGACGACTGCCCCGACGTTGGCGCGTCAGGCACCAGCGCCCGCTGCGGCAGCACCGCCGCGCGCCGTTCTCGACAAGTACTGCATCAGTTGCCACAACCAGAAGATCCGGACAGCCGGGCTCGCGCTCGATACGCTCGACCCTGCGAATCCAGCTGCAAACGTTCAGGTCTGGGAAAAAGTCATCGCGAGGCTTCAGCAGGGTTCCATGCCGCCGCCTGGAAGGCCGCGACCCGATCAGGCGACCTATCACGCGGTGGCGAGTTCGATCGAGACCCAGATTGATACGGCGTGGGCGGCCAACCCGAATCCCGGGCGCATCGGCGCCGTGCATCGCCTGAACCGCGCCGAGTACAACAACGCCATCCGCGATCTCTTCGCGCTCGACATCGACGTCAAGCCGCTGCTGCCCGGTGATGAAACCGCCGATGGCAGCTTCGACAACTTCGCCGACTCGCTCTCGATTTCAACCGCGCACCTCGAGCGCTACCTGTCGGTGGCGCGTCAGGTGACACGCCTGGCGACCGGCTTACCGCCGACGGCGCCGAAGGTTGAGACCTTTGAGATTCCGCTGCACGTGACGCAGGACGATCGACAAAGCGAAGATCTGCCGTTTGGATCGCGAGGCGGCCTTGCGGTCCGCCACAACTTCCCGGCCGAAGGCGAGTACACCGTGAAGGTTCGCCTGCAGCGTCAGTATCAGGATTACCTGAAAGGCATGGGATGGCCGCAGCAGCTCGACGTGCGGCTCGACGGAAAGTTGCTGAAGCGCTTTACGGTCGGCGGCGAAGGCAAGGGCCGTCCCGCGGCCGCGAGCTACGCCGGTGACGGCGAGCCGGGATTCGCCGGCGATCCCGAGTGGGAAGAGTACATGCAAGTGGGCGGTGACAAGGGTCTCGAGGTACGTGTGCCCGTCTCCGCGGGTCCTCACGTCGTCGCCGCGTCGTTCGTGCGCGAGATGTTCGAGCCCGAGGGTCTGCCGCAACCACAGCAGCGCGCGCGCGTCATCACCAACGACAACGTGTACATGGAATACGCCAACGTCGGCTGGGTGCAGATTGGAGGGCCGTACAAGGCGGGGTCAGACCCCATGACGAAAATTGTCACGCCCAGCCGCCGCGCGGTCTTCGTTTGCGAGCCGAAGGCGGCCGCGGAGGAGAAGGCGTGCGCGACCAAGATCCTCTCCCGGATGGCGCGGCTCGCCTATCGTCGCCCGGCCACGAGCGCCGACACGCAGACGCTGCTCGCCTTCTATGCAGACGGCCGCAAGGGCGGCGGTAGCTTCGACGCCGGTATCCAGTTCGCGTTGGAGCGTATGCTCGTCGATCCCGACTTCCTCGTCCGCATTCACCGCGATCCGCAAACGCGTTCAGGCCCAAAGCCAAAAGCCCAAAGCCCAGAGACCTACAACCTCAGCGATATCGAGCTCGCCTCGCGCCTCTCGTTCTTTTTGTGGAGCTCAATACCGGACGACCACTTGCTCACACTCGCCGAGCGTGGCCAGTTGTCGAACCCCGCGGTGCTCGAGAAGGAAACGCGGCGGATGCTGGCCGACCCGCGCGCCGTCGACGCGCTCGTCAACAACTTCGCGGCCCAGTGGTTGAACCTGCGGCGTGTCGACGAGGTCGTTGTCGATCCGTACAAGTATCCCAACTACGACCTCAGTCTCATGCAGGGCTTCCAGAAAGAAACGGAGCTGTTCGTTGGCAGCAACATCAAAGAAGACCGCCCCGTGGCGGAGCTGCTGAACGCCAATTACTCGTTCCTGAACGAGAAGATCGCCCGGCACTACGACATTCCCGGTGTCTATGGCAGCCGTTTCCGTCGCGTCGCGCTTCCCCGCCTGGATCAGCGTGGCGGACTGCTTGCCCAGGGTGCCCTGATGTCGACGACGTCGTATCCCGACCGTACGTCGCCGGTGCTCCGCGGCAAATGGCTGCTGAACAACATTCTTGGATTGCCAGTGCCTGCGCCGCCGCCGGGCGTCGATACAAACCTCGACAACAAACCTGGCACGAAAGACCTGCCGATTCGCGAGCGCCTCGCGCAGCATCGCAAAGATCCAAGCTGCAACAGCTGCCATGGCGTGATCGATCCGCTGGGATTCGCGCTGGAGAACTACGACGTCATCGGCGGATGGCGCGCGATCGACGAGTCGGGCAAGCCCGTTGATGCGAGCGGCAGCACGGTGAATGGCACCAAAGTCGAGGGCCTGACGGGACTGCGCACTCTTCTTCTGTCGCAGCCCGATCAGTTCCCACGGACGGTGACCGAGAAGCTCATGACCTACGGCCTGGGACGGATGCTGCAGTATTACGACCGGCCCGCGGTACGGAAGATCGTCCGCGAAGCGGCGCCCACGGACTACCGGTGGTCGTCAATCATCGTGGGGATTGTGAAGAGTCCGACGTTTCAGATGCGCACGGCGTCATCGTCCACCAACTAGACGATGGACGATCGACGATCGACGATGAATTAAGGAGCCAGAGATGCCGTTCTTGACCAAATCCCTCTCCCGCCGCACGGTCCTGCGTGGACTTGGCGCCTCCGTCGCGCTGCCGTTTCTCGATGCGATGCTGCCGGCGTTTTCGCTGAAGGGCATTGCCGCGGCCAGGCCGGCTCATCGGTTCCTCGCGTTCTACACGCCGAACGGGATGGCGATGGAGTATTGGACCCCGAAGGGCACTGGAACGACGTTCGAGCTCTCTCCCGTGATGGAGCCGCTGGCCCCGTTCAAGGATCAGATCATCGCCCTCTCGGGTATCAAGGCGAACTGGAACTACATTCACGCAGGCGCATCCGGCTCGTTTCTGACAGGGACGGCTCGCGGCGGCACGACCGAAATCGAAATCGTCGCCGACACCTCGATCGACCAGATGCTCGCCCGGCACTTCGCCAGGGACACGCAACTGGCGTCGCTGGAAATGTCGATGGACGCGCCGGCCAACGCGGGCGCGTGCACCGGGCAGTTGAGTTGCGCCTACACGCACACGCTGTCGTGGAAGAGCCCCACGCAGCCGCTGCCGATGGAGTGGAACCCGCGTGCGGTGTTCGAGAAACTGTTCGGCGACAGCGGCAGCACCGACCGCACGGCGCGCGAGCAGCGGTTGCACCAGCACAAGAGCATCCTCGACTCGGTCAACGACAAGCTCGTGAGCCTGAAGCGCGAGCTCGGCTCAGGCGATCAGGTGAAGGTCGACGAATACACCGAGGCGGTTCGTGACGTCGAGCGCCGCATCGACATGGCCGAGCGACAGATCGATCTCGAACTGCCGACGCTCGACGAGCCGCAGGGCGCGCCCGCCGTCTTCGAAGATCATCTTGCCCTCATGCTGGACCTGCAGCTGCTGGCGTTCCAGTCGGATCTCACGCGTGTCATCTCGTTCATGCTCGCCAAGGAACAGAGCGCGCGCCCGTATCCCCAGGTCGGCGTGCCGGAAGCGCATCATCCGCTGTCGCATCACAACAACATCCCGGAACTCATCGCGCAGATGTCGAAGATCAACCGGTACCACGCCGAGTTGTTCGCGCGGTATCTCGCGAGACTGCGCAACACCCAGGACGGCGACGGGTCCCTGCTCGATCACATGACGATTCTCTATGGCTCCGGCATCTCGAACAGTACCCAGCATTCCGGCGAGAACCTGCCGTTGCTGCTCGTGGGCGGCGGCGCCGGCACGCTGAAAGGCGGCCGCCATTTGCGCTTCACCGACAGGCCGTCAATGGGGAACTTGCTCGTGACGTTGATGGACAAGATGGACGTGCCGGTCGATCACGTTGGCGGCTCGACGGGCAAACTGCCGATCGATACGCTCACCCTCGTGTAACGATTAGAGAAAACACATGCTTCGTGATCTTCGTGCTTTCGTGATCGCAACGCTCGTGGCGGGAACCTCGATGACGGCCGCCGAGCGTTCGACGCTCGTGGAGACGGCGAAGACGGCCGACGCGGGCACGCTGCGCACGCTGATCGCGAAGAAGGCCGACGTCAATGCCGCCGACGCCGACGGCACGACGGCGCTGCACTGGGCCGCGTATCGGGACGACCTCGAGAGCGTCGATCTGCTGCTTCGAGCCGGCGCGAAGGTGAACGCCGTGACCGACCTTGGCGTGACGCCGCTCTACAACGCGTCGCAGAACGGCAGCGTCGCCATGGTGACGAAGTTGATCGCGGCCGGTGCGAACCCGAACCTCGCGCTGCTCGCCGGCGAGACGCCACTGATGGTGGCCTCCCGCGCCGGTAAGACTGCCGTCGTCGAAGCACTCATCTCGAAAGGCGCGGACCTGAATGCCCGCGGTACGCGCGGACAAACGGCCCTCATGTGGGCCGCGGCACAGGAGCACCCGGACGTCGTGAAGGCGCTCCTCGTGCATGGCGCCGACATTCACGCAAAGTCGAACACCTGGAGCGAGATGATGGCCGTCCCGCCCCACGGCTATCTTCCCTACAACCGGATGATTCCGCATGGCAGCGATACGGCGCTGATGTTTGCCGCGCGCGCGGGCGATCTGTCGTCGGCGAAGCTGCTCGTCGAAGCAGGTGCGAACGTGAACGACGTCGATGCGTGGGGCATCAGCGCCACGACGCTCGCCGCCTTCTCCGGTTTCACCGATTTCGTTGCGTTCCTGCTCGACAAGGGCGCAAACCCCAACACGCCCGCCGACTTCACCGCGCTCCACTGCGCCATCATGCGGCGCGACGAGCGGATGGTCGCGGCGCTGCTCGATCACGGCGCCGATACGAACACGCCCATCAGGAACTGGACGCCGACCCGGCGCTCGTCCAAGGACTACAACTTCGGACCGGAACTTGTGGGCGCGACACCGTTCTGGCTTGCGGCACGCTTCCTCCAACCTGAGGTGATGCGGCTGCTCGCCAAGCATGGCGCCGATCCGGCGTTCGTGCATCGCGCGTCGTATGTCGCGGGCGAAGGCTATAAGGAGCGAAAGGAAGCGACCAACGCTCTGATGGCCGCGGCAGGCCTCGGGAACGGGTCGCCCTGGGTCGACGTGCCGAAACCGGAACGCGAACCGCTGGCATTGGCCGCGATCAAACTCGCCGTGGAGCTTGGCGTCGACAAGCAGGCGGCAAACGTCGACGGCCGTACGGCCTTCGACAGCGCAAAAGCGCTCAAGTACGACAGCGTCGTGAATTTCCTGAAGTGATTCGCTCGAAGAATCCCAGCACGCTGATCGCCTTCGCTGTCCTGATGTGCGGTCTCTGCGCCCCGGCCTCCGCGCACCCGGTGCCATTCAGCTACATCGACGCGCGCCTGCAGCCGGGCGCCGTCGAAGTCACCCTCGTTGCGCACGTCTTCGATGTCGCTCATGACCTCGGCCTCGAGCCCCCCGAGCGGCTGCTCGACCAGTCCACGCTGACGCCGCACGCCGATGCGATCGTGACGCTCCTGCGCGACCGCCTGCAGATCGCCGTCGATGGAAAGGTGCTGTCGGCCTCCACCTGGTCGCGGCCGGAACCGCTCATCGAGCGCCAGGCACTTCAGCTTCGCGCCAGCTACCCGATTTCCGGGGCCGCCGGGGCACTGACCGTCACCGCAGCTCTGTTCCCCTACGATCCCAAGCATCAGACCTTCGTGAACGTCTACGAGCACGATACCGTCGTGTCCCAGTCGATGCTCGACGTCGATCATCCTCAGGCAGAATATTTTTCTGGCACGAGACAGGGCGTCTGGGCTGTCGTACGAAGGTTCGGACCGTCTGGCATCCATCACATCCTCATCGGCCCCGATCACCTGCTGTTCCTGGTGGGATTGCTGTTGCTTGGCGGCTCGGTCCGCCGGCTGCTGGTCATCGTCACGGCCTTCACGCTCGCGCACAGCCTTACGCTCTCGCTTGCGGCGCTCAACATCGTCGTGCCCCCGGCGGGCATCATCGAGCCCGCTATCGCGCTGAGCATCGTCTACGTCGGCGCCGACAACCTGCTGGTGCGCGGAGGACGCGACATGCGGGGATGGATCGCCTTCGCCTTCGGCTTCATTCACGGCTTTGGGTTTGCCAATGTGCTGCGCGAGATGGATTTGCCGGCCCGCGCGTTGGGCTGGTCGCTGTTTTCGTTTAACATAGGCGTCGAGATCGGACAGCTGTTTGTCGTTGCCACGGTGGCCACCGCACTGGCGGTGCTCCATTCACGCAGCGAAGCGGCGTCGCGCCGCCTCGTATTTGCCGGATCGGTGTTCGTGATGGCTGCCGGCACATTCTGGTTTGTTCAACGGGTGTTCTTCCCTGGAGGGATTGCATGAAACGCATCAACGTACTCACCGGGCTCGTCGCGGTCGGGGTTCTCTCGTACGCCGTGTCGCAGGCCGCACAACAGCCGGCAGGCGCCGCAGCGCCAAAAGTCGTGGAAGTCGAAAAGCTGAAGGACAATCTGTTCGTGCTGAAGGGCGGCGGCGGCAATACGGCCGTGTTCGTCCAGGCGGCCGGAATCACCGTTGTCGACACGAAGAACCCGGGATGGGGAGCGCCCATTCTCGCCAAGATCAAGGAACTGAGCGACAAACCCATAACCACGATCATCAACACGCATACGCACGGCGATCATGTGAGCGGGAACGTCGAGTTCCCGGCAACGGTCGATGTGGTAGTGCAGGAGAACACAGCCGCGAACATGAAGAAGATGGCGGGCGCCTACGGTCTGACACAGCCGGGCGCTGCGCCAGCGCCAAGCATCTTCGATCAAAACGGCGGGCGCGGGATGGCGAAGCGGACGTTCAAGGACCACATGACGCTCGGCAAGGGCGCCGATCAGATTGATCTGTATTACTTCGGGCGCGGACACACCAACGGGGACGCCTGGGTGCTGTTCCCGTCGCTTCGCGTCGCACATGCCGGCGACATCTTCTCGGGCAAGAATCTCCCTCTGCTCGATTCAAACAACGGCGGCAGCGGTGTCGAGATCGGCAACACGCTCGCGAAAGCGCACAGCGGGCTGAGCAAGAGCGCCGATACGATCATCACCGGCCACAGCACGCAGATGACCATGAACGACCTGCAGGAGTACGCGCAATTCAACCGCGAATTCCTGGCGGCGGCGCAGGAAGCCAAGAAGGCCGGCAAGACGCCGGAAGATGCGGCGAAGGCCTGGACGCAGCCGGCCAAGTACACGGGTTACGCCGCGGCCGCACCTGCTCGCCTGCTGGCGAACATGCAGGTGATCTACGCGGAGACGAAGTAGACAACCGTTCGCGAAGGGAGGCGGGACATCCGGCAACGGTGTCCCGCCCTTCCACCAAAACCGTAAGCCAAACTGCGCACGGCCGGTCTGAACTGCGCGCGGTTTCCCACCAACGGGCCTCCCAAGCCCGGCACTCGATTTGCTGCACCGTACGTCGTTGACGTAACTCTGTCCAAGCGAGGTGTCATGGGTCCTTTGCGCGAACTGCTCGCCAGCGATCATCTGCACACGCTCGAGTTCTTCGTCGTATCGCTGCGAGACGTGTCCGACTCCTCCGTCGATTCGCAGGAACTTCTGTACAACGCCAGTGTCCTCGCGCACTATGCGCAGGTTCCGACGTCTCTTGAGGACGACCTGGCCACGCCGGCAGATCTCAGCACGGTGTTCGACCGCTTCGTGGCCGACGCGACCCGGCTGCACGACGCGGTGGGTATGGAAGCGGCCGGTGCGCAGTGCTTAATGCTGACCGGCTTCTTCGAGGATCAGATGCGCGCCCGGCACAACATTCGATGGTATGCCGACCTTGGGGCCACCTACTTCAGACGCGCGGCGGCGGACGACCCGTCAGCGCGCCGCGCGAAGCTTCTCGGCACGATCGCTCTGCGGTTCGAGCTGTGGCGTCAGCGCCAGGCACGGCTCAGCCGCGAGCTGCGCGACTTGCGCTACGTGCTGAATACGTCTGGCCTGTCGCACTAGGCGGGAGACGTCTTCGGTAGTCCCTTTTTCGCAAATATCAGGGCGAGCAGTTTCGCCGGCTGCGTCTGACTGGCATTTCGGGATACTTCATGAACACTGCCGGGCGGCTCGTAGAACATCTGCCCAGCCGTGTACGTGCGTTCCTCCTGTCCCGTCACTTTGGCGATAACCGCGCCTTCAAGCACGTAGGCCAGCGTAAAGCCGGGATGGCGATGCGGGCTGCCAACGCGACCTGGCGCGTAATCGACATGGCTCACGCTCACTTCCCAGCCATCCATCGCAAGGTTCGGAAGGTCGTGCGTAAACACATTCGAGGTCGGAGCGGGTGCTTGTGCCTGGGTAGCGGACGCCAGTTCCAGAAACACTGCCAGAGATCCCAGCGCATCGCGGCGAGTGATGACCATGGGTTCCTTTCTGCGCCGGTACGTTACCATGGCGCCATGCGAAGCCTTCTGCTCATGTTCCTCATTCTACCGGTGGTGTTGACTGCCCAGACCGGCGACGACAGAACCTACTACTTTCCGAAGCCGACGGCCCGCACGCCCTGGAATCCTCCGATGAAGCCGGTCACGCGACTGGCCGATCTGAAGGCCAAGCACAGGGGCGAAGCCAGCTGGCGAGAACTGGTGATTCACGACGAGAACTCGCGAGGCTTCATCGTGCAGGAAGCCGTAGGAACCAAACACGAAAAGAAGCTGTATCCCGACTCACCGGCCTGGTGGGCCGTCATCGACGGCCGCATCCGCTTCGAAGTCGAAAAGCCGGACCGCACGTTCGAGGTGTTCGAGGCCAGCAAGGGCTCGTACGTCTTCGTCCCAGAGCGGATGGTGCATTCGTTCGAAGTCGTCGGCACCGCGCCTGCGATCGCATTTGAAGTCACCCTGGCGTCGGCGACACCGGTCTACCCCGTCAAGCCCGCGAAAGCGGAGGCGGGTATCGACTACATTCCCGTTCGCCTCAGCACAGGTCCGAATCCGCTCGACGTACCCGAGCCGGCCGGCAGGCCGTGGCCCATTCATTTCAATGCATTCGAGCTTGCAAAGCAGAACGCTGGAAAGAAAAGCTGGACGCAGGAAGCGATTCGAAAGAATCGCGCCCGCGGCAATCTCATCTGCGGCATGGCCGGGTCCGATCAGCCGGTCGGCCCGAACAACCGCGGTCATTTTCATTCAGACTTCGCGGAGTTCTGGGTGGTGATGATGGGCGAGCTGCGCTGGACTTTTGAAGGCGATATTCCGAACTCGATCGTCGCGACGCAGGGCGACATCATTTACGCGCCGCCCAAGACCTGGCACGCGCCGCAGTTCTGGGGAAAAGAGGGGCTGAACTGCCGGCTGACCAGCAGTACGTACCCATCAGCCAATCATTTTTACGATCTCCCGCACTAGGGCTCGAATGCGAACGCGAGCTGGCCGTTCTCCACGCCGATGGTGACGGTGCCGCCCTGCTCGAGCCTGCCGAACAGAATTTCGTCCGTCAGGGGATCGCGCACTTCCTTCTGGATGACGCGGGCGAGCGGGCGCGCCCCAAAGGCGGGGTCGTAACCCTTCTTCGCCAGCCACTCGCGCGCCTCTGGCGTCAGCGCAATCGCCACACGCCGATCGGCAAGCTGCCCTTCCAGTTGCATCACGAACTTCTCGACGATCGTCTCCATCGCCGCCGGCGAGAGCGCCTGGAACGTGACGATAGCGTCGAGGCGGTTGCGAAATTCCGGACTGAATAGGCGCTCGATGGCGGCTTTGGCTTTCCCCTCGGTGCCCGTGTCGCTAAACCCGATCGAGCCGGCACTCATTTCTCGTGAGCCTGCGTTCGACGTCAGGATGAGGACGGTGTTGCGGAAATCTGCCTTCCGTCCCGCGTTGTCGGTGAGCGTGGCGTGATCCATGACCTGCAGCAGGATGTTGTAGATGTCGTAGTGCGCCTTCTCGATTTCGTCGAGCAGCACCACGCTGTACGGATGCGTGCGTACGGCATCGACCAGCAATCCGCCCTGCTCGAAGCCGACGTAACCCGGCGGCGAGCCGATGAGCCGCGCGACGGCGTGCTTCTCCATGTACTCGCTCATGTCGAAGCGGGTGAACTCGTTGCCGAGCAGTATCGCAAGCTGCTTGGCAAGTTCGGTCTTGCCCACGCCGGTCGGCCCCGTGAACAGGAAGCAGCCCGCGGGGCGATCGGGCTGACCGAGCCCGGCCCTCGACCGCTTGATGGCCTGGGCCACCAGATGCACCGCCTCGTGCTGGCCGAACACGACGCGTTCCAGCGATTCTTCCAGCGTTCGCAAACGCTCGCGATCGGATGAAGACGCCTGACGCGCCGGAATGCGCGCCATCCTCGCCACGATTGGCTCGATGTCGGCCGCGTCGATCGTCAGAAGCGCCGAGGCGTTGGAACCTTTCAGTCGCGTCACCGATCCGGCCTCGTCGATGAGGTCGATGGCACTGTCGGGCAGGCGGTAATCGCGCAGATGACGCGACGCCAGCTTGGCCGCGGCCTCGAGCGCCGCGTCGGTATATTTCACCTGATGATGCTCTTCGTAGCGGCTGCGCAGGCCGGCGAGAATCTTCACCGTCTCCTCGACCGACGGCTCGTCGATCGCAATCTTCTGCAAGCGCCGCGCGAGCGCTCGATCTTTCTCAATCTGCTTGAACTCTTCGAAAGTCGTCGACCCGATCACGCGGAGATCGCCCGCCGTCAGGATCGGCTTCATCATGGTGGCGAGATCCATCGTGCCGCCCGACACGGCGCCCGCACCCACTGTCGCGTGAATCTCGTCGATGAACAGAATCGCTCTGGGCCGCGCGCTCAGAGCCTTGATGACCGCCTTGAAGCGCTCCTCGAAGTCGCCGCGGAACCTGGTGCCGGCCAGCAACGCGCCGGTATCGAGGGAAAAGACCTCTGCACCTTTCAGCGGCTCCTGGATGTCGTCCGACAGCAGGCGCACCGCGAGCCCTTCGGCCATCGCCGTCTTCCCTACTCCCGCGTCGCCGACGAATACCGGATTGTTCTTCCGCCGGCGGCCGAGCACTTCGATCGTCCGCTGCAGCTCGTCGGCTCGACCGATGAGGGGATCGAGCAAACCGTGTCGAGCCCGGGCAGTCAGGTCGAGGCAGTACGCGCTCAGCGGATCCTTCGACGTCCCCGAGCCCGGCTCGCCGCTGCCGGCCAGGCCACCATGCTGGTCGCCATCGGACTCCGGGTTATTCGCGGCGGGCGTCTTGGTGATGCCGTGGGACAGATACTCGAGCACGTCGAGCCGCGTGACACCCTGCTCGGCCAGCATCGAGGCGGCATGAGTCTTCGGCTGCTGCAGAATCGCCGCGAGCACGTCGCCAACATGCGCCTCCTGCCGTTGCGCGCTCTGCACGTGCATCACTGCCGCCTGCAGCACGCGCCGGAATGCGACGGTCTGCTCGGGCTCGCGCTCCTGGCCGCGTGGCAGCTTCTCAATTGACTCGTCGAGGTAGGTGTTCAGGTTCCTGCGCAACAGGCCGAGATCGGCGCCGCAGGCGCCAAGAATGCGCTCGCCGTCCGGATCGTGCGCGAGGGCATAGAGCAGATGTTCGAGCGTCAGGTAAGCGTGACGGCGCGAAACGGCCTCGCGGAAGGCGATGTGCAGGACGACCTCGACGGCTGTGGAGAACATCAGGCTTCTTCTATGGTAGCGCGCAACGGGAATCCGGCCTCGGTCGCCAGAGATCTCACCGTGTCGGCCTTGGTTTCCGCCAGTTCCCATGGATAGACACCGGCGATGCCCCGCCCATTCTGGTGGACCTGCATCATGATGCGATACGCCTCGGCCGGCGACTTCTGGAACACGCTCTCCAGCACCTGGATCACGAAGTCCATCGTCGTGTAGTCGTCGTTCAGCAACACCACCTTGAACAGCGTGGGGTGCTGTTTCTTCGTGTCGACGCGCTCTTTTACTGCGTCGCCTGGGTTGCTCTGCTCGCTCATAGTGTTCAGTTCTCAGTTACCAGTTGTCAGTTTGGCCCTCAGTCCCGAGAACCAAACTGAATACTGACAACTGACAACTGATAACTATATTTATCTAATGCGCTACCCCGTTCACATGTTCGCGCAGCAGATCGCGCCCGAAATCTCCGTTGAAGTCGCGCCACACCGAGTGGATATGGTTGCCGTTGTTCTGCGTGTTGTCGAACTCGATGAGGAAAGTCGGGCCCTGCACGCGGTAATAGTGCTTCTGCCCGCGCTCGGCCGGTCCCGCCCAGGCGAAGGTGATCTTGTCGAGCCCCGCCGTGCGAAGCCTGGCCATGCGGTCGGCCGCGATGTCCGGCGCCATCGCGGAACTGTACGAATCGAGCACCCTCATCAACATGTCGCGCTGCGCGGGCTGCAAATCGGTTGTGGCGATGCCTACCGGCGACTGCGGATCGGCTTTCAGCTTGTTGCCCGTCACAATATCGTTCGGCGCGGTCGCCGTGATGACCGCCTTTGCGCGCTGCGACTCGTTCAGCGCCATCAGCAGCGTGCGTCCTGCATCCTCTTCCTCGGCGAGCACTCGCAGGCCCTTCTTCGGCCCTTCCTCGCGCACTTCGGCCGGATTCGATCCGAAGAACTGCGGTGTGGCGGCGACCATCGTCCCGTTAATCACCGTGAAGTTGAGCGACACGTGATGGCCTTCGACGCGCCATCCCCACGTGCCCTTGGCTGCCGGGGTTCCGAACACCGAGAAGAAGTACTTGACGGGATTCCGTTCCAGCGTGCGACCCTGCGCGGCATCTCCACCGCCGGCGGCTTCAATCCTGTTCAGGATCTCCTCCAGCTGCATGATCGAGGTAGCCGTCAGGTAGCCTTTCTGGCTGAGCCCCGCTTTCAACAGGTCGTGCGCCGCCTTTCGCGAGTTCTCGTTCATGACGCCGAGAATCAACCCGTTGCGCGGGAACATCTCGCTCGGCACGAAACCCCAGTGCTCGCGTTCGGCCCCCTCGAAGGGGAACGTCGCGATCTTTCTCTCGGCGGGAGAAAGCGTGGCAAGAAACTTATTTGCGGCGTCGGCCATGGCCGACGGCGAACGATCGGCCGCAAGCAGCACGCCAAGACCAACAACCACACAGGCCCAGCCCGTCAACAGTCGTGCGAAGTGAACAGGACGCATAACAGCTCCTTTCGAATTCCGAAAGTATTACATACCTTTGTCATGCTCGAGCTTTGGCAGCCAGAGTGCCAGGATGCCGATAGCCGGCAGGAACGCGCACAGCTCGTAGACAAAGGCAATTCCCGTTTGATCGGCGAGCTTTCCGAGAATCGCCGCGCCGATGCCAGCTGTCCCGAATGCGACGCCGAAGAACAATCCGGAGATCAGGCCCACCCTTCCCGGCACGAGCTCCTGGGCATAGACGACGATGGCCGAAAACGCCGAGGCGAGAATCATCCCGATAATCATCGTCAGAATGCGCGTCCAGAAGAGGTTCGCGTGCGGCAGCGCCAGCGTGAACGGAAGGACGCCGAGTATCGACACCAGGATGACTCGCCGCCTGCCGAACCTGTCGCCAATCGGCCCGCCGATCAGCGTGCCCGCGGCGACCGCGGCGAGAAAGAGGAACAGATGGAACTGGGCGCTCTGCACGGAGAGGCCGAATCGATTGATCAGATAGAACGTGTAGTACGTCGCCAGGCTCGCCAGGTACACGTACTTCGAAAAAATCAGGGCCATCAGAATCGCCATCACTGTGGCGATCTTCCGGCCGGGCAGTGCGGCTGTTGGTATCGGGCGGCTGGCCGTTCCATCAGAAGCAACGACATTCGCGCGATACCAGGTGCCGACCTGCACGAGAAACGCGACTCCAAGCAAAGCCGCCAGCGAGAACCAGATGATGTTTTGCTGCCCGTAGGGGACGACGAAAAATGCCGCGAGCAGCGGGCCGAGCGACGATCCTACGTTGCCGCCGACCTGGAAGAACGACTGCGCGAAGCCATGACGCCCGCCGGACGCAAGCCGGGCGATGCGGGACGATTCAGGATGAAACACCGCCGAGCCAAGGCCCACGAACGCCGCGGCGGCGACCAGGGCATAGAAACTGGCGCCGCGTGCCAGCAGAATCATTCCGGCCAGCGTGCACCCCATGCCCGCGGCGAGCGAGTACGGCTGAGGCCGCCGGTCGGTGTAGGAGCCGATAACCGGCTGCAGCAGCGACGCGGTGATCTGATTGGTCAGCGTCAGCAGGCCAATCTGCGTGAACGTGAGACCAAGACTGACTTTGATGATGGGATAGATCGACGGCAGCAACGACTGCATCATGTCGTTGAGCAGGTGACAGAAACTCAGCGTCGTCAAGACGCGAAATGCTGGAGTACTTTTAGCCCTCAGCCCTTAGCCCTCAGCCCTTTCTCTCTTCCAAGTACGTGTATCCCTGCATCCCTTCTTCGTAGAACCTCAGCAGCCGGCCGGATTCCTCGTAGTCGAGACGCCCGGCCCGGACGGCCGTTTCCACGTCGTTGCGGAGCTTGGTGAGCAGCGCCTGTGCGTCGAACTCGACGTAGTCGAGGACTTCTTTGACGGTGTCGCCTTTGATCACGGCATCGAGCACGACCGTGTTGTCGGCATCGAGGCTCACGTGCACCGCGTGCGTGTCGCCGTAGAGGTTGTGAAGGTCGCCGAGAATTTCCTGGTAAGCGCCGACGAGGAACACGCCAAGGTAGTACGGCGACCCGTTGAACTTGTGCAGCGGCAGCGTGCGGCGCACCTCGCGGCGATCGATGAACTGATCGATCTTGCCGTCGGAATCGCAGGTGATGTCGCCGAGCACCGCATGGTGCGTGGGGCGTTCGTCGAGCCGGTGAATCGGCATCACCGGGAAGAGCTGCTTGATCGCCCAGCTGTCCGGCACCGACTGGAACAGCGAGAAGTTGCAGAAATACGTATCCGACAGCGACTCGTCGAGATTCTGGAGATCCTCGGGGACGTCCTCCATGAGCTTGACGAGCTTCTGCAGCTTCATGCAGATGGCCCAATAGAGATTCTCGGCCTGAGACCGCTGAAGGAGCGGAAGATAGCCGGTCGAGAACAAGTTGATTGCCATGTCGAGCGCCTGCTGGGCGTCGTGGTAGCTCTCGAGCGCATTCTTCGTCGAGAGGTTGGCGTGGGTCTCGATGAGATCGATAAGCGGCTGCTCCATCTCCGGCGTGGCCACGGTCGTCACATCGTCGTGCCCGAATCCTGATGCGCCAAGCACGTTGAACACGAGAAGGCTGTGGTGCGCCACAATCGCGCGGCCGCTTTCCGAGATGATGGTCGGATGCGGAACCTTGGCCTCGTCGCAGACGGTCTGGAGGTGATAGACGACGTCGTTGGCGTATTCCTGAAGGGTGTAGTTCACACTCGACTCGAAGTTCGTCTGCGAGCCGTCGTAGTCGACGCCCAGGCCCCCGCCGACATCCATATATTTGAGGCCCGCACCCGACTGAACCAGCTCCACATAGACCCGGGCAGCCTCGTTCAGAGCGCCCTTCACGATGCGAATGTTGGGAATCTGGCTGCCAAGGTGAAAATGCAGCAACTGGAAGCAGTCTTCCATTCCGCGCGTCTTCAGCTCGTCAAGCCCCTTGAGGATCTCGGCAACCGTGAGGCCGAACTTCGACCGGTACCCGCCCGACGACTGCCAGCGTCCGCCGCCGCGCGCGGCCAGCTTCACGCGCATCCCGATGGTCGGCCTGACGCCGACCTTCTCTGCCAGGTCGAGGATGAGGTCGAGCTCGGTGTATTTTTCGACGACCGGAATGACCCGGCGGCCGATCTTCTGCGCCATCATCGCCAGCTCGATGAACTCGGCGTCCTTGAAGCCGTTGCAGATGATGGGGGTGTCGTTATCGGCGAGGGCCACGACGGCAATCAGCTCGGGTTTGGACCCGGCCTCGAGGCCGAACTTGAAGGGCCGGCCGAATTCGAGCACCTCTTCGACCACCTGCCGCTGCTGGTTCACTTTTATGGGATAAACACAGACGTATTTGCCCGAATATTCGTGCTGGGTGATGGCTGCCTGAAAGGCTTCGTGGATGTCCTGCAGGCGATGCTGCAGGATGTCGCGAAACCGAATCAACGTCGGAAGGCTGATGCCGCGCAGCTGCAGATGGTCGACCAGCTGCTTCAGATCGATCGAGCGGTTCGGGTCCTTGGTGGGGTTGATTCGGACGTGGCCGTTCTCACCGATTGAGAAGTATCCTTGTCCCCACCGGCCGATCTCGTAGGTTTCGGCGGCATCGACGGTGGTCCAGGCGTCACCGACGTCGTGCGCGGAACGAAGCTTGACGATCTGGTGATTCATGGCCTCACATCATATCGAATATGTATCCTAAATCCATGAGAATCATCATCTTGTGCGCGACTTTTTACATCGCGCTCGCGCCTCCGGCCGCGCTGGCCCAGAAAGAACCCAACCCGGTAGTCGTCGTCCAGACCAACGTCGGCGACATCACCATCGAGCTGTTCAAGGACCAGGTGCCGGCCACGGTCGCAAATTTTCTCGGGTACGCGACGTCGAATTTCTATAGCGGGACCATCTTCCACCGGGTCATCAAGGGGTTCATGATCCAGGGCGGCGGGTTCACACCCCAGTTGCGAGCGAAGAAGACCGGGCCGCCCATCAAGAACGAGGCGAGCTCGATGAACAAGAACATGCGCGGGACGGTCGCCGCAGCCAGGTCCAGCGGTATCCACTCGGCGACGTCCCAGTTCTTCATCAACACGGAGAACAATGTGGCGCTCGACCACAAGAGCATCCGGCCGGACGAGTATGGCTACACGGTCTTTGGGAAGGTGATCGAGGGCATGGACGTCGTCGACAAGATTGAACGGATCAAGACGAACAGCAAGGACGTGCCGCAGTCGCTGGTGATGATTACAAAGGTGTACCTGCGCGATCGCGAATGAAGTCAAAAAGGACGTAAAACATGCAGAAGATTTCGCGGCGGAAAGCGCTTGCGACAGGCGTGATGGCCACGGCCGCAGGCTTGCTCGGACGGACTGACAGGCTCTTCGCGAAAGCGGCGCAGCCGAGGACGAAAGTGAATTTCGCGGTGCCTCCGGGCGCCTGCGACACGCATGTACATGTCTTTGGCGATCCGGCGCAGTATCCATTCATTCCGAATCGTGTCTACACACCCGAACAAGCGTCGATCGCCGAGCTTCGGGCGATGCTCGACGCGTTGCACATGGAGCGCGTACTCGTCGTGCATCCGAGCGTTTACGGCACCGACAACAGATGCTCGGTCGATGCGGTACGCCAGCTTGGCAATCGAGCGCGAGGCATTGCCGTCATTGATGGGAATACGCCGGCGGCGGAACTCGACAGCATGGCGCGGGCCGGAATCCGCGGAATTCGGCTCAACCTTACGCAAGCGGGCGTCAGCGATCCTGCGGCGGCAGGCAAAGTTCTTCAGGCCGCGATGGAACGCGCGAAGGCGCGCGACTGGCATCTGCAAATCAATACGAATCTCAGAATCATCGACGCGCTCAAGGATCAGTTGGGTGCGGCGCCTATTCCGATTGTGATCGACCATTTCGGCGGCGCCACCGGCGCCGGAGGTGTCGAGCAGCCCGGATTTTCTACGCTGGTTGCGCTCGTGAAATCTGGCAAGACGTACGTCAAGATTTCTGCGGCGGCGGATTTTGTCTCGACAAAGGCGCCGGACTATCCCGACGTCGTGCCGCTGGCGAAGGCCCTCGTCGCGGCCAACCCGCAGCGGATTCTCTGGGGCACCGACTGGCCGCATCCGGATTCGCGAGTTCTTCCCGAGCGCAAGAACACCGACATCGCGCCGCTGATTCAAACCGACGATGGGCTCGTATTGAATCAGCTTCCCGTCTGGGTGCCGGACGCCGCGGTCCGTAAGATGATCCTGGTCGACAATCCGGCCAGGCTTTACGGCTTCTGATTCGATACGCCCCTGAAGGCGAACCGCTGCGTGCCGTAGTCGAGCTCGGCAGTGTAGACGTTACCCTTCGAATCGATGGCCATGTGGTGAGGCCGAACGCTTCCTCGCTTTCCGAACTGTCCGGCAGAGAGGACCGCGAGCGTCTTGCGATCCACGACGAGAATCTGATCGCCTTCGCCGACATACAGAAACCGCTGCTCGGCATCCGGAGAAAGCGCCAGTCCGCCTGGCGATCCTCCGGTGAACAGCTGCGTGACGTACTTGCCGGCCAGCGTGAAGACCTGGACGCGACCGTTGCTGCGGTCGGCCACGTAAACGAAGCCGTCGGTCGACACTCGGACCGCGTGAACCGGTCCTCCGAACTGCTGTGGGCCGGGCGGCGTTCTCGCAGGCGCTGGTTGCGCCGGTGCGCCAGCCGGGGCGGGCGTTTCTTTTCCCGGCTCGGCGAAGCCCGTCAGGCCGGGACGTAGAGGCGCAGGCGACGCCGCGTCGAGCGGAGCATTTCCGAACGCGCCCCACATTCGCTTGAACGCGCCGGTATTGGCATCCAGCACAACGATGCGGCGGTTTCCATAGCCGTCTGCGACGAACGCTTCGTTGGTCCGTCGATAGATCACGAGATCGGCGGGCTCTTTCAGATTCTTTGTGTCCTGATTTCCGGTGCTCTGGTTCTGCTGACCTATCTGCTGTAGAAACTTCCCCGCTGTCGTGAACTTGAGGAGCATGTCGTCATTGACGGGAATTTTCTGGTTTGCGACTTTCTTGTATTTGACGACGCCGGCGCCCATTCCCGCCTGGCCGCCGATCCAGACGACGTCTTTATCATCGACAAAAATTCCGTGCTCGTTTTCGGGCCACTCGTATTCCTGGCCTGGTCCGCCCCAGCCCCGGACAAACGTTCCGGCGGCGTCGAATTCGAGCACGGGCGGTGC
>JAMQPK010000116.1 GCA_023717525.1 Vicinamibacterales bacterium
GGCGATCGCGTGCACGAACCGGACGACAAGGGTGCGCGGCTGGCCGCCATCATCAAGGACACTGTGGCGCGTGGCGGAAAGGTGATCATCCCGGCGTTTGCCATCGGGCGTGTCGAAGAAGTGCTGTATTGGATCAAGAGACTCGAGGATGAAGGGCAGATTCCGAAGCTGCCCGTGTTCGTTGACAGCCCAATGGCGCTTGAAGCGCTCAGGTACTACACACAGCGGGCCGAAGAGCTGGACGCAGATATTCAGGGAGCGAAGGCGGTCCGCCGATTTACGACCGCAAAGTTCCAGCCGGTCACCTCGGCGCAACAGTCAGCGGAGTTGGTGCGGTCGCGCATTCCCTCCATCGTCGTCTCTTCGAGCGGCATGGCCACCGGCGGACGCGTCCTCTATCACCTGCTGACGGCGCTGCCGGACAAGCGAAGCACGATTCTGTTCGTCGGGTATCAGGCCGCCGGCACGCGCGGCCGGCAGCTGGTCGACGGCGCGCGAGACGTGAAGATTCGAGGGCAGATCGTGAATGTCCAGGCGCGCATCGAGAAGATCGATTCGATGTCGGCACACGCGGACTCGGAAGAAATCCTCCGCTGGCTCGGAGAGTTCCCGAAGCCGCCACGAATCACCTATCTCGTGCACGGCGAGCCACAGCCCATGGACGCTCTGAAGGCAAAGATCGAGGAGCGGTTGAAGTGGTCCGTTCACACTCCTCAGCATCTCGAGTCCGTGGAGCTCAGATAGATCGGATAAGCTGGGTTGATGGACCCGCGGTATCTGCTCGAGCGTGTCGACGAAGCGGCAGTCGTGCAGTTATATGCGGACGGCTTTGCCATGCTGCCGCTCGACCAGAAAGTTCTGCTCTGGCATCTCTATAACGCGGCTGTCGCCGGCCGCGATATCTTCTACGACCAGCGCTACGCACATAACCTCGACATGCGCGATGTCCTCGAAGCCGTCCTGCGTCATCCTGGCGAAGACGTGGAAACGCTGGCTGAAGTGCGTCGCTATACGAAGCTGTTCTGGGTGAACAGCGGCCCGTACAACAACCTGACAGCGCGAAAGTTCGTCTTGAACACGACGCCAGAGAAATTCGGCGCGATGGTCCATGCCGCCGCCGAGGGTGGAGCGCCGTTGCCGCTGCGGAAGGGCGAGTCGATCGACGAACTGCTGGAACGGCTGAAGCCGATGTTCTTCGACCTCAACGTCGATCCTGCCGTAACGACCAAGACTCCCACAAACGGAGAGGACATCCTGGCCGCGAGCGCCAACAACCTCTACGCCGGCGTGACGATGGCGGACCTGGAGGGTTTTCAGGAACGGTACGAACTGAACTCGCGTGTCGCAAAGAGGGGCGGCGCGATTGTGGAGGAGGTATACCGCGTCGGGGGTCTCTACGATCCGCAACTACGCGAGGTGGTGTCGCATCTCGAAGCCGCTTTGCCCTATGCCACCGAGGACATGGCGAACGCGCTGCGCGCGCTCATCAGGTGGTACCGGACCGGCGAGGCAGTTGACCGGCGCGAGTACGACATCGCCTGGGTTCGGGACAAGAATTCTCCCGTTGATACGATCAACGGTTTCACCGAAGTGTACCTGGATGCCCGCGGTAGAAAGGGCGCGTGGGAGGCGCTGGTCTACTACATCAACCCGACGAAGACCGCGGCCATCCAGAAACTGGCGGCTGATGCGCAGTGGTTCGAGGATCACATGCCGTGGGACCGGAAATACTGCAAGGAAACCGTGACCGGCATCACGGCAAACGTCATCGACATCGTCATCGAGACTGGAGATTCAGGTCCCGTGACGCCGATCGGCATCAACCTG
>JAMQPK010000130.1 GCA_023717525.1 Vicinamibacterales bacterium
CCTTTTCAGCGGACGACGCCGACGAGAGGGCTGCTGGCGCTCGCATACGCCCGCTTGCCCATTCGTCCGGCCCGATAGGCAAGACGGCCAGCCTGCACGGCCAATTTCATCGATTCGGCCATCGCCAACGGATCCTGGGCCTCGGCAATGGCCGTGTTCATCAGCACGCCGTCGGCGCCAAGCTCCATCGCAATCGTTGCATCGGACGCTGTGCCGACTCCGGCGTCGAGAATGACCGGCACCCGGGAAAACTCGCGGATGATGCGGATGTTGTTGATGTTCTGAATGCCGAGCCCCGAGCCAATCGGCGCACCGAGCGGCATGACGGCTGCGGCACCCGCGTCTTCCAGCTTTCTGCAAACGACTGGATCGTCGGTTGTGTAAGGCAGGACGACGAAGCCTTCCTTCACAAGAATCCTGGTGGCCTCGAGGAGCTGCTCGTTGTCTGGAAACAGTGTCCTCTCGTCGCCGATGACCTCGAGCTTCACCCAGTTCGAGAGTCCGGCCTCGCGCCCAAGGCGGGCGGTCCGCACGGCATCGTCCGCCGTGTAGCAGCCGGCCGTATTGGGCAGGAGCGCGATGCGCGACGTATCGATGTAATCGAGGAGTGATTCCTTCGAACGATCGCTGATGTTCACGCGGCGCACGGCCACCGTGACCATGTCGGCGCCAGAGGCCTCGTGAGCCCGCTGCATGACCGCGAACGAAGAGTATTTGCCGGTTCCGACGATCAGCCGCGACGTGAACTGGCGGCCAGCGATGACGAGCGCATCCATCTGGCTCATTCTATCAACACCCGCCCCCGACGAAGTTGACGATTTCGACTTGATCCCCTTCCTGAATCTGCGTGGTGTCGTAGCTCGCGCGCTTCACGACGGTGAGATTGTGCTCAACGGCGACACGCCGGGGATCCACCCCCAGATGGAGCAGCAAGGCGCTCAACGTGAGAGGACCGGCGACGTCGACACGATCGCCGTTGAGGACAATCGTCATTCCCGAACCCGCTCTCGAAACCGGTTGGTGATGGGATACCGCCGGTCGCGCCCGAAACTCCTGTGGCTCACTTTCACACCCGGCGGGGCCTGACGGCGTTTGTATTCGGCGGTGTAGAGCATCTGCTGCACGCGCGACACGACGTCTCGAGGCGCCACGGTTTTCGAAAGCTCGTCCACCGATTGCTCCTCTTCGATGAGCCCGCGGAGGATGGCGTCGAGCTGATCGTAGGGAGGCAGGGAGTCCTGATCCGTCTGGTTCGGCCTCAACTCCGCGGTCGGCGCGCGCGTGAGCGTGCGCTCGGAGATGACATCGCGGTCGGGGCCAGCCGCGTTCCTCCATCGCGCAAGGCGATAGACGTCGGTCTTGTAGATGTCCTTCAGCACCGAGAACCCGCCGCACATGTCGCCGTACAGCGTCGCATAGCCCACCGACATCTCTGACTTGTTGCCGGTCGTCAGCAACATCCATCCAAATTTATTGGATAGCGCCATCAACAACAGGCCACGGATTCTGGCCTGAAGATTCTCCTCGGCAACATCGCGGGGACGGCTTTCGAACGCTGGCGCGAGGGTCGCTTCGGCGCTGTCGATGCCCGCGCCGATCGGCATCGTGAGCAGACGTATCCCCAGGCGGTCGGCCACGAGTTGCGCCTCTTCCATGCTGACCTGGCTCGTGAAGGGGGACGGCAACCGAACGCCAACGACTTTGTCTCGACCAAGCGCATCGACACCGATGGCGGCGCTGAGGGCTGAATCGATGCCACCAGAGAGCCCCAGCACGATGCCGGGGAACCCGTTCTTGGTAACGTAGTCGCGAAGGCCCATGACGAGCGCGGAATACACGTCGGCGAGCCCTTCGCCAACCGGCACGATCGTGCCGGGACTGCAACTCCAGCCGTCGGCAGATCGATGCCACGAAGTGATGGCCACCTGTTCGGTCCATCCTTCCAGCGCCGCCGCCAGCTCACCGCCGCTGTTCACGACGAACGAGCGTCCATCGAAGACCAGTTCATCCTGCCCGCCAACTTGATTGATGTACGCGAGCGGCAACTTGCTTTCTTGTGCGCGCGCCCTGGCGAGCTCGAGGCGCGTCGAAAACTTTCCCGTCTCGAACGGCGATCCATTGGGCACGAGCAGCAACTCTGCTCCGGACTTCGCCAGGTGCGCCGTGATTGCCGGGCTCCAGATATCTTCACAGACCGGCACGCCAATCTTCGTGCCGCGAAAATTGACAGGCTCTGGCATTGGGCCGGCTGTGAATATCCGCTTCTCGTCGAACACCCCATAGTTCGGCAAGTCGGACTTGAATCTCACGGTTGCTTCGCCGGAATCGATCGTCACGGCGGCGTTGTAGACCCGTCCATCTGCGCGCCATGGAGTTGTCGCGATAACGGCTGGGCCGCTGTGGCTTTCGCGGATCAGCGCATCCACGGCTTGATGACACGCATCGATCACAGACGGCCGCAACACCAGATCCTCCGGCGGATAGCCGACGACGGCCAGCTCCGAGAGCACGAGCAGGTCGGCGTGCGCCGCTGCTGCTGTGTCTCTGGCATGCCGAATTTTCCCGAGGTTGCCAGGGATGTCGCCAACGGTCGGGTTCAGTTGCGCAAGCGCAATAGTGAGTGACAAGATGCTGCCTTCTGCTGAAAAGTCTAGCATCGCCTCTGCTCTGGACCGCGTACGTGCTGGTGCCCGCAACAGGTTGGGGGCTGCTGCATGCTGTGCCCGTTGGCGTTGGCAGTGCGCTTCTGCTGCTGGTGATCTGGTCGACGTGGTTGTTCCACCCTTCCTTGCCCGGGCGCTGGATTCTCGCGGCGTTGCTGCTGCTGAAGCTGCTCGCCGGCGCTTTCATCCTGGTCGATCGCGGGTTCGACGCGGACTATTTCGCCAACGCGCAGTGGGCCCCACCATCGTCTCAGCGCATCGATCGCCGGCTCACGTTCGACGTGCCGGGCGACAAGGACTTCTCAGTCGCCTGGCGGGGTTACCAGCGCGCGCTGCAGGCCGAGAATAGGCGGACGTTTTACCTTCGCGGCACCGGAGTTACAGCAGAGCTCTGGGTGGACGGCGTGCAGACCGTTCACCTGGGACCGAACGCGGGAGAAGCGGTCGATCGTGCACCGTGGCCGGCCGGCCTTCGACGCCTTACGGTACGATTGAGCGTTGCCAAGGGAGCTCGCCGCGTTTTCGACGCGGGCTTCATCGATGGAGATGGAAACAGGAAGCCGCTCGACGCGTCGAATGTGACAACGAGGCCGTATGTGCAATGGCGTCTCTATGTTGACGAGATCGTCGGGTTTGGCAGCGTCCTCGTCGACATAGTTCTGCTGATCGTCCTGGGCGGCGCCCTTCTCGTGGCCCGGCCATGGATCGGGATCATGCGAGCCGTCGATTTTCTCGTCCCTGCAGAGGCGGAATAAACTACCAGCATGAAAATCGGAGTTCCGGTCGAAGAATTCACCGGCGAGCGACGCGTTGCGCTGGTGCCTGCATCAATTCCTCTCCTGAAGAAGGCGGGGCTCGAGGTCGTGATCCAGCAGGGAGCCGGCGTGCAGGCGGGCTTCACTGACGCTGCGTATCGGGACAAGGGCGCGCAGGTAGTCGAGGGACGCGCCGCGGTCTTTGCAAACGCAGATGTCATTCTTCAAGTTCGGTTGGCGGGTGCTGCAGGAGAGCAGGGTCGCGCCGATTTCGCGCTGCTGCGTCGCGGACAGATTGTAATTGGCATGGCCGATCCGCTCGGAGCGCCGGAAGCCGTGCGAGATCTTGCCGCTACCAGCGTGACCTCATTTGCGCTCGAGCTGATTCCGCGCATCACGCGCGCGCAGAGCATGGACGTGCTGTCGTCCATGGCAACCATCGGGGGCTATAAAGCCGTTCTGCTTGCCGCCGGCACGCTGCCTCGAATGTTTCCGCTTCTGACCACCGCTGCGGGCACGATCACCCCGGCGCACGTCTTCATCGTCGGTGTCGGTGTTGCGGGGCTCCAGGCGATTTCCACGGCCCGTCGGCTTGGCGCCGTCGTCGAGGCCTACGATGTCAGGCCGGCCGTGAAAGAGCAGGTGCAGAGCGTTGGCGCCAAGTTCGTCGAATTGCCCCTGGAGACCGCACAGGCAGAGGACAAGGGCGGATACGCGAAGGCGCAGGACGAATCGTTCTACCAGCGCCAGCGCGACATGATGAAGAAAGTCGTCGCTGCAAATGACGTCGTCATCACGACCGCGGTCGTACCCGGCAAGAAGGCGCCCGTGCTCGTGACGGCCGAGATGGTGCACGGCATGGCGCCTGGATCCGTGGTGGTTGACCTCGCGGCCGAGCGTGGAGGCAATTGCGAGCTCACGCGCCCGGACCAGGTCGTGGTTGAACAGGGTGTCACGATCCTCGGACCGACGAATCTACCATCGACGGTGCCGTATCACGCCAGCCAGATGTACGCAAAAAACATCACCACGTTTCTGCTGCACCTCGTCAAAGACGGCAACATCAAGGCTGATCCCGCAGACGAGATCGCACGCGAAACATTGATTACAGAAGGTGGCGAGGTGGTGAACCCGAGAATTCGGCAGGCGCTGGGGCTAGCCGACCTTCCAGCCGTCGTCTCGTAGCTGACGCATCTGGATGACGGTGCGCTCAATAAGGGCAGTAGGCTGGTCGATTCGCTCGACGTGTTTCTGGCCGTCCGACGACGTGACTACCAGGACATAGCCCCTGCCCCTGGCGTCGCGGGAAATCTCGTATTTGAGCTTTTCGCTCCCACGGTCAAATACCCAAATCACTCAATTACCTTAGCAAAACACCTGATTTCGTGCAAGTAAGGGGTCGAGCCCCTTATCTCGCTGCGGAAAAGGTTGCGGCGCCGATGAGCGCGGCGACGGGGTTGAGGATCACTCTGACGGGAATTCGACGCATCAGACCTTCGAGCGGTGCCTTGGCGCGGAAGGCCTCCTCGAAGATCGGCCAGTGCAGGGCCGGAAGGATTCTCGGGGCGATGCCCCCTCCAAGGTAGACGCCTGCGGTTGCCATCGTGGTGAGGGCCAGATTGCCGGCCGACGCGCCGTATATGCCAACAAACATCTCGAGCGTCTTCCGGCATTCCGCGCAGCCGCCCTCGAGGGCACTCAGAGAGATGAGAGCCGGAAACTCGTCCGACCCCTGTGGCGCGCGGCTCAGCATTTCGCACGTATGCGGATGCACGAAGCGATGGATGTTCACCAGGCCTGGGCCCGACAGCACCTGCTCCAACTCCGCCCGTCCGTACTCGCGCATGAGCGCGGCTTGAAGCTGCTGCTCGTTGGCGGTTCGAGCGGCAAAATCGACGTGGCCGCCTTCTGAGGACTGCGGGACAAACCGTCCATCAACCTGCGGCAAGAGGGCAACGCCGAGTCCGGTGCCCGCTGCAATCAGTGCTGCGCTGCCCACGTTGGCTGCTTCAGGGTCACCTGACTGAAGGACGGCGATCTCATCGGGCATGAGAACCGGGACTGCCCATGCGGTCGCCTCCAGATCGTTCAGCAGATCTACATGAGGGAGCCGAAGCTCGCGGGAAACCGCGTCGGCATCGACTTCCCACGGAACGTTCGTCAGTCGTGCGCGCCGGGCGGCCACAGGACCCGCGACGCCGAAACATGACGTTTGAATCGTGCTGGCATCAGCGCTGGCATCTCGAAGGAATTGGCGGCAAAGCGTGACGAGATCTGGAAAGGCGGATGTGCGATAGCTGCGAATGTCGATCGGCGTCGGACGCGCGCCGCCGCGCGCGAAGAGCCCGACAATTGCTTTCGTCCCGCCGATGTCGCCCGCGAGCAGCACTGGGTAATCTTAGATTGGGTGATAGCTTGACATCCATTGCTTCCTCCTGCATTCTCGCCGCGATTGGAGCCCTCCAAGACGCCCCTCGTCGATCACGTCGTCGTCTTCACCGGCAAGCTCTCGTCGCTTGGGCGTAAGGAAGCGCAGGCCCTCGTGATTCGCCTGGGCGGATCCACCGCGGATGAAGTGACCGCCAGGACGACGATGGTCGTCGTCGGTGTCGAGACGACGCCGGCGGTCGAAAAGAGCCAGAAGCTTCGGAAAGCTGAGGAGCTGAAGGTTCGCGTGGTGAACGAGAATGATTTCTGCCGCATCGCCGGCATCCAGCCGCCCGACGAGTTGAAGCAGCAGTACTACTCGCAGCGTGATTTGCTCGGGATGTATCCAGGGTTGCGCGAAGATCATCTGCGCTATCTGGAGAAGTGGGGCCTGATTCGGCCGGTGCAACGTACTCACGCAGATACGTACTTCTCGTTTGCCGATCTTCTCGTCATTCGCCAGGTGAGCGCCGAGATGGAGACCGCACCGTTTCGCGCGATTCTGCGCTCGCTGCAGGCGGCGCGAAGCGGACAACTGACTTTCGATTTCCGCATCGATGCCGAGCCGGCGCGCATCATCAAGCTCAAGAAACCGAAGCCGAAGGAAGCGATCGAGGATCGGGCATTGGCTGCCGGCCCACTGTCGCAGCCGCAGACGCTGGCGGAGGAGTACTTTCTAAAAGGGTCGACGCTCGACATGGACGAGGCGCGCCATCACGCCGCGGCTAACTGGTATCGGAAGGCGCTCGAGATCGATCCGTACCTCGTTCCGGCAATCATCAACCTTGCCAACATTCACTATGGACGCGATGAGCTCGCAGAAGCGCAGGCGCTCTACGAACGTGCGATCGGACTGGATCCGGATTTTTTCGAGGCACACTTCAATCTCGGCAACATCTACCACGACCTCGGCCGTTTTCCGGAAGCCGCATCGTGCTATCGCACGGCACTCGGGTTGAACCCGCAATATGCTGACGCGCACTTCTACCTGGCGATCACGCTCGAGAAGACCGGCCACTCGATCGAGGCCAAGCCGCACTGGCGCGCGTATCAGCAGCTCTCGCCGAACGGCGAGTGGGTTGAGCTGGCGAGGGAGTTCTCGGAGTAAGAAAGGACCTGTCAGTCGATAGGCGATAGGCGATAGGCCATAGTCAGAGTCTATAGGCGATAGTCAAGAGTCGGCGTGAGGCACTCAAACCGATGGGGGGGAGATGCGCCACTGGACACCAGTAGTCACTGCGGCGTTGTTGTGCGCGCTGTTCTTCACCGGTGCGACTGCGCAGTCGAGTCAGCGACTGGAGCGGCTGATCACCAACGGAAACACAACCATTCAGGTCTTCGTGGAAGGTGTAGGCCCAACCGTCGTCATGCTTCCGTCGTTGGGCCGTGGCGTCGAGGATTGCACGACCTCGCCGGGGACGTGGTCCAGAGACGAACACCTCGCGGCTGTTGCGCGCGTGTTCTTCGCGACGGGTCAGAATCCGGCAGCGTGGGAGCACGGGTGGTACAGACAGACGCAAGAGTCGCAGGGCGCTGCCAATCGAGCCACGCCAGTCGCTAGTTGGTGGGCTGCCGGATCTGCTCCGGTGTTAGTACTGCAAGGGACCGAAGATGTAATCGCGCCCGCGGAGAACAGTCAGGCGCTTATGAAGGAGTTGCCCGAGCAACCTGAACTCATCGCGAAAGTGATTATCGACTTTCTCAGGCGATAGCAATCTTTCACGTCCATTGCCTATCGTCTATCGACTCTGACTATCGCCTATCGACTATGGCCTATCGACTGACAGCGAAGCCTCTAGTATCTGTAGCTGTTGTTGTAGTCCTCAGGCGAGCGCTTCTTCGGAATCCGGCGGACCTTGTACAACGCACAGTCCGGGCACCAGGCCTCCGGATCGAAACCGGTGGTTCCCGCCATCGGCTGCACGTCGCGGTGTCCGCAGAAATCGAGCGGACTGCCTTCCTCCGGTGCCTTGCGCCAGCGGCAACTATGAAACCGTTGGACGGCGGCGGACTCTGGGGCCGCCTCGGGCGGGGACACAGCCGTGGGCCCGGATGCTGGAGAACTGGGATCGTCGAACATATGAAAAATCCTGGCTACCGAGCGCGGAACGTAATGATGCCGCGAACGGGGTCGTAGGGAGAAACACCTACAGTCACTCGATCGCCTGGCACTACTTTGATACGAAACCGGCGCATGCGGCCGCTGAGTTGGGCAAGCACCTCGTGCCCCGCGTCGCATTGAACTCGATAAAGCCCGCCACTGTGCACTGCCACTACCGTCCCTTGCATGTCGATCAAATCGTCTTTGCTCAAACCTGCTCGAAATCCTTTCTACCGGCCGCGAGCGGATGCGCGCTCGCAATGATTGTGCCATAAACGACGTTCATCCGCCCAGCTTTCGTACCGCGTCTTCGACTCGAGCCGCTAAGTTCTCGTAATCATCGCCGTTTAGGTAGAGCGGTGTCCCGAACCTGACTGTTACGTTCCCCGGTCTGGCCATCTTCCACGAGCGGTGGAGCACGCGATCGACCCCCTCCAGCCGAACCGGAATGACCGGCACGTTCAGTTGCGATCCGAGCATCCCGATTCCGGGGCGGAAGGGCTGAACCTCTCCATGCTCGGTTCTTTTCCCTTCCGGAAAAATCAGAATCGAAAACCCGTCGTTCAGGAGCTCGCCGGCGTAGCGAAGCGTCTGCCGCGCCCCAGCTTCCCGCTGTGGCAGAGGAAACGCGTTGAAGAACGCGGCCGAGAGCCAGTAGTTCAGGCTGTTGGTGAACCATTCCGTCCGGGTGAACTGGCCGGGGAAGAAATGCGCCTTGAAAAACTCCTTCGCCATCGCTGGCGCAACGCGCCGCCGCCATTTGCCCGGCAATGCGGCGAGGATCACTGGAACGTCCATGTGACTCTGATGATTCGCCGCGAAGATGACGGGTCCTTCGACAGCGCTCAGCCCATCGAGCCCATCGGCGCGAATCCACGCGAAGACCCGCGTCAAGGGCACGAGAAACGCCGACTGACTGACCGCGCGCATCCAGCGAATCGGCATCGATCGATTCCAACGCGGGAAATCGACCGGCTCGGCAACTGGTTCCGCGGCAGGCGCGGCCGCGGCGAGCTTCTGGAGGTCGGCGACCGTCGACGCGCTCGCAAACGCCGACTCATCGATCGTCGTGTTCAGTGTCTCTTCGAGCGCCACCATCATCTCGATCCGTTCAAGCGAGCTCAAGCCCAGTTCCTCGAGTGTGGCTCCCGGTGAGAGCGGGCGCCCCGCCGTGTAGCGCGCGAGCACAGCTTCCACGCCGCTGCCAGCCGCCGCCGGCGTCGCCGGAGCGACGCCCGTCTGCAGCCAGTTGCGAATCTCGACGCGCTTCAATTTCCTGGTGCCGTCGGTTCTCGGCAGCTCGGGTCCGGGCCAGACGGCTGCCGCTCGGATGCGTTGATGATCCTGCAGCTTGCTGTTCGCGATCCTGACGACATCGGGAGGACGAGTTCCAGGCTCGACGACGAGCGCGACCTGCACACGTTCCTCGCCGTTCTGCGTCACGCCGACCGCAGCTGAATCCTTGACGCCGGGAATCTCGTTCACTATCCGTTCGACATCCTCCGGGAAGACGTTCAATCCCTCCGGCGTGACGATCATTTCCTTCTTGCGCCCGCGGATGAACAGCCGCCCCGCATCATCTTTCTCTCCGATGTCGCCCGTGTGGAACCATCCGTCCTCGAACGCCGCGCCAGTTGCTTCGGGTGCGCCGTAGTACCCGGTCGTGACGTTGTCGCCTTTGACCAGAATCTCGCCGTCGGGTGCAAGCCGGACCTCAACGCCGGCGATTGGCTTGCCGACCGATCCCTTGCTCGTCGAGAACGGATGATTCAACGTGACGATTGGCGCCGTTTCGGTGAGCCCGTAGCCCTGCACGACGACGAACCCCAGCCTGGTCCACAAGGCTTCCAGTTCGGAATCGAGGGGCGCTGCCCCGACGACGAACGCCCAGAACTTGAACCCGAAGAGGCGATGGACGGCGCGATACCTCCACCACCGTTTCGCCACGTGCTCCTTCTGCGGCGGAACCGTCCGTATCGACGGGTTGACCCGCGTCACGTGGTCGCCGAGCACGTCGAGAATTTTCGGTACCGAAACGAGCACAGAAATTCGCCGTTTCTTGATTTGACGGACGACCTCGTGCGGGTTCAGCCCCTTCATGAACACCACGGTGGCCGGCACCATCGGTGGCACGAATGTGGCCATGGCCTGCCCGAACATGTGGCTCAACGGCAGGAGGTTCAGGAATCGGAGCGGCTGAAACGGCACGGCCCATCTGCGGTATTTCAGCACCTCGTGCTCGACGGGGATGATGTTGGCGAGCACGTTCCGGTGAGTCAGGACGACGCCCTTCGGTTCGGCCGTTGCGCCAGAGGTAAAAATGATTTCGACGACGTCGTTCCACGCGACTGCGACCGGACTGAACCCGGCGTCAGGGAGTTTCTTCCAGTCGATGTCGCCCAGTTTCCAGACGTCCGCTCCGCCCTCCGTCAGGACCTCCACATCGCTTCCGGCAAGGATGAGTCTTGAGTCGACAATGCGCGTCACCCTGTTCAGAAAATCCCGCGAGGCGCGATAGTCGATTGGCACGGCAATCGATCCGTTGAGCACGCAGCCCCAAAGCGCGATGATCCACTCGGGTCTGTTCTCGCTCCAGAAGACAACTTTGTCGCCTTTGCCGATGCCGGCGGCCTGAAGCCGGGCGGCAAAGCCTCGTGCGGCCTTCGCCGTCTGGCCGTACGTGTACGAATAGGAACGAAGTCCATCGTCGTAAACGAGGAAGTCACCGTGCGTTACGGCGAGATCGCCAAAAAAATCAAGAAGGGTATCGCGGCGCATCGACTCGATTATGATGTAGCCACCTTCATGCGCATCTTTCTCACGGGCGCGACAGGATACATCGGCTCGGCTGTTCTCGATGCGCTTCTGCGAGGCAATCACCAGGTGACCGCGCTGGTTCGCACGCCGCAGGCCAAGGACGCGCTTCTCGCGCGCGGCGTCGCGCCAGTGCTTGGCGATCTGACGACGCCGAAATCATATCGAGCCTGTGCCGACGGCTTCGATGCGTACGTGCATACAGCGGCGGACGTTGGCGTGAAGCGCGAAGGCGTCGACGCGAAAGCCATCGATACGCTCCTGAGCGCCGCTGCTTCGCACGCCGCCAGAACGGGCACGGGCGCGTTTGTCTACACATCTGGCGTCTGGGTCCTGGGATCAAATGCGCAGCCGATGACCGAGTCGGCTCAGCCCAATCCGGGGCAGTTGCTCGGCTGGCGGCCAGTACACGAACAGCTGGTTCTGAAGGCGGCGGGGAACGGACTGCGTACCTCCGTCATTCGCCCCGGCATCGTCTACGGCGGCTCTCGAGGAATCGTCTCAGATCTGCTCAAAAACGCCCTGAATGGGCTTATCAGGGTGATTGGAACGGGCGACAACCATTGGCCGCTCGTCTACGACCGCGATTTAGCCGACTTGTATGTTCGCGCCGCCACGAGACCCGAAGCGCTTGGGATCTATCACGCCAACGACGAGGCCGACGAGACCGTCAATGCCGTCGTGGAGGGCATCGTGAATCACCTGTCCGCGCCGCCTGACGTGCGTCACGTGCCGCTCGAGGAGGCTCGCAAGAAGGTCGGCGCGTACGCCGACGCGCTTGCGCTCGATCAGATCGTCCGTGGTCCCCGGGCGCGCGAGCTCGGATGGTCGCCAACGCTGCACTCTGTCAGCGCGAACGTTCCACGCCTGCTGGAAGAATTCCGCAGCGGCCAGGAACGCGCCGCCTGAGGATTTCTATCAGAGGGGTTTTTTCGAAGAAGTTACTCCGTGTCTTTGTGTTCTCTGTGCTGGGATAGCAAAATCTCCGAAGCACACGTGATGGCGCCTTCTGTAGTGCTGATCTCGCCGTCGAGCTGCCGGTCGTAAACCTTCTTCAGCAACTCGCCCATCTCGGGCCCGGGTTTCATCCCGAGATCGAGCAGGTGCCGTCCGAGCAGCAATGGCTTCGGTGGACGGCGATCGACGCCCAGATCCCGCGCGCGCTCGAGAAACCAGTCCATCGCTGAGCAGTCGAACTCGCCTGTGCGGCCGAGACAATCCGACTTCGCGACACGCGCGAGCAGCTCCAGATCGACCTTTTGAGAGAGGCGGCGAAATGCGCCGTCCGTCAGCTCGTGGCGCACTTTGTAGAGCATTCCCGGCTTCAAATGGTGAGCTGTCAGTCCGAGCACCTGGCGCCGGACGTCCTTCCCATCGATCGAGTGGATGTTCAGCCTGTCGAGCCACGCGGCCGCAGGCGCGACGCCCGCTTCTTCGTGATTCAGCGATCTGATGCGTCCGTCAATCACCGCCGTCGTCGCAGGTTTGCCGAAGTCGTGGGTCACTGCGGCGAGCATTATGGCGAGCGCGTCAGCGCGATCCAGATCTCCGATGCGGCTGCGCGCCTGATCGATGACCATGAGCGTGTGAACCCACACATCGCCTTCGGGATGCCATTCGGGCTCCTGCTCGCAGCCTATGAGCGCCTTCAACTCGGGAAAGAGCTGGTCGACGATGCCGAGGTCGCGCATCAGCGCGAAGCCGATCGACGGCCTCGTCGCGCGCAGCAACAGCTTTTCGATCTCGCCCCAGACACGCTCCGGAGGGAGATCGTCCAGCCGAATCGATCGGCAGAGTTGTGCCGTCTCCTCGTCGAGCGTCAAGTCGAAGCGTGCCGCAAACTGCACGGCACGAAGCGCGCGCAGGCTGTCGTCGCCAAACGTCGCCCTGTCGACGATGCGCAGAATCCTGCGCTGGAGATCCGCGCGGCCACCGAACGGATCGATGTACTCCTCAGCCAGCGGATCCCACGAGATGGCGTTGATCGTGAAGTCGCGGCGCCGCGCCGCGTCCTCGAGGGACATGGTAGGGTCGCCCTCAACTGCGAAACCCTTGTGGCCTCGTCCGGCTTTCGACTCGCGGCGGGGCAGGCCGATGTCGATCGTGCCGATCTTGTAGACGGGAAAACTCTGGCCGATCGGCTCGACCTTGCCGAAGGGCTGGAGCAGCGCGGGAAGGTCTGTCGCCGGTATGCCGAAGATCTCCAGATCGACGTCCTTCGACGTGAGCCCAAGGAGGCGGTCACGCACCCATCCACCGACGACGAGTGCTCGCCCGCCGCGGGCCCGCACCGCCTTCGCAATGGGTTCGATTTCCATCAGCGAATCATAGCGTGGTAGAAAAGAGCGCATGATTTCTCAGCACGCCACCCTTGCCGCCGTTGCCCTCATCACCTTCGCCATGGGTTTCAGCGCTCGGCCCCAGGCGCCGCAGTCGCCTGCAGCGCCGGGTGCTGGAGCGGAACGGCATCTGGCCGGCATCAAGCAGCTCACATTTGGAGGCGAGAATGCCGAGGCGTATTTTTCGCCTGATGGGAAGCGTTTGATCTATCAATCAAATCCTGGTGGCGCGTCGCCAACGGTGTGCGATCAGATGATGACGATGAACATCGACGGGTCGAACAAGGCGCAGGTCAGCAGAGGTGGCGGACGGACGACATGCGGGTACTTCTATCCTGATGGGCAATCCATTCTCTATGCATCGACGCGGCTGGGAGGGCCCGACTGTCCGCCGCGCCCGAGCTTCGAGCGCGGCTATGTGTGGCCGATCTATGGCTCGTACGACATCTTTCGCGCGGCGCCAGACGGCTCGAACTTGCGACAGCTCACAAAGACGCCTGGATACGACGCGGAAGCGACCATTGCTCCGGACGGCCGCATCGCGTTCACGAGCGTGCGCGACGGCGACATGGAGATCTATTCGATGAACGGCGATGGCACCGATGTACGCCGCCTCACCAATCGCCCGGGCCCCGATGGCGGTCCGTGGTTTTCGCCAGACGGCAAACTGATCGTGTTTCGAGGCCGCGCCATTGCGGATGCGAAAGAGCTCGGCGATTTTCAAAGTCTCCTCACGCAGGAGCTTTGGCGCCCGACGACGCTCGAGATATTTGTGATGAACCGCGACGGCAGCAACCTTCGACAGGTGACCAGACTCGGCGGAGCGAACTTTGCGCCGGCATGGCATCCCGATGGCAGGCGTGTGATCTTCGCGTCCAACTCGCGGGATCCGAAGGGCCGTAACTTCGATATCTTTTCGGTGAATCTCGACGGCTCGGGCCTTCAGCAGATTACCTATAACGACACGTTCGACGGTTTTCCGATGTTTTCCCCCGATGGGAAGAAGGTCGTGTTCGGTTCAAACCGGAACGCGAAGGCGGAAGGCGAGACGAACGTGTTCATCGCGGACTGGGTGGACTAGGCTTCGGGCTCTGGGCTTTGGACTCCAGGCCTGGACGCGCCCAAAGCCCTAGCGAACGCCAAGCAGCTCCACTTCAAAAATCAGGTCTGCATTCGGCGGGATCACGCCGCCGGCGCCGCGGGCTCCGTACCCCAGGGCTGGTGGGATCTCGAGCTTCCGCTTGCCGCCGACCTTCATGCCGGCGACCCCTTCGTCCCATCCTCTAATCACCACGCCGGCACCCAACGTGAACTCGAAAGGCTCGTTTCTATCTAGAGAAGAGTCGAACTTCTGGCCGTTTTTCAGCCAGCCCGTATAGTGCACCCGGGCTTTCTGGCCAGTCTGTGCCGATGCCCCTGTGCCGGCTTCGATGTCGGTGTATTTCAGGCCCGATGGTGTCGTCGTTTCGTTTCCCATTAAGTCACTCCAAAAAATTGGAGAGTGGGTGATTGGTGATGGTGTGATGGGTCCGCGGCATTCCCGCTCTCACGTCACCCAATCGCCTATCGCCAAATCTCCAATGACTTATGCTATATTCGTCAGGTTGTATCGAAGCTAGGAAACCCTATCTAACTTCGAACCGCACGGAAGAGGCAATCACGCCACTTCTTTACTAAGTAACGAACCCGCGGAGCATATTATTCCGCCGGGCACGCGACTTTAAACACGTTTAGGGTAACTGCATCGGGCGCCAAGCCTTTGCGCTTCTAGGCCCGACGCGACTTTTAGGCTGCTGCAGAGCGGCCGCATGGAGTTTTGTTCCCGTGCCGACCATCAGTCAGCTCGTGCGACACGGTCGCACCAAGATCGTCAGCAAAACCAAGAGCCCGGCGCTGCAGAACAGCCCGCAGAAGCGCGGCGTGTGCGTGCGCGTCTTCACCCAGACGCCGAAGAAGCCGAACTCCGCGCTGCGCAAAGTCGCGCGCGTGAGGCTGACCAACGGCATCGAGGTGACGACGTACATCCCGGGCGTCGGCCACAACCTGCAGGAACACTCGCTGGTGTTGATTCGGGGAGGCCGCGTGAAGGATCTGCCGGGCGTGCGCTATCACGTCGTGCGAGGCACGCTCGATGCGGTCGGCGTGGCGGGAAGAAAACAAGGGCGATCCAAATACGGCGCGAAGCGCCCCAAAGCGTAAAAACTTATGCCTCGACGACGAATCATTGCGAAACGTGAACTTGCCAACGACCCGCTCTATGGCAGCCCGCTGGTGACCCGCTTCATCAACACGGTGATGCGTGGCGGCAAGCGAAGCACGGCCGAAGGCATTCTGTACGGCAGCTTCGACATCATCAAAGAGAAGACGGGCGACGATCCGTTGAAGACCTTCAAGAAGGCGGTCGACAACGTGAAGCCCAGCCTCGAAGTGAAATCGCGGCGCGTCGGCGGATCGAACTACCAGGTACCGGTCGAAGTGAATCCAAACCGCCGCCTCTCGCTCAGCATCCGGTGGCTCGTCGGCTACGCGCGGTCGCGCGGCGACGGGAAGACGATGGAAGAGAAGTTGGCGAACGAGCTGCTCGACGCGGCGAATCTGCGCGGCGGCGCCGTGAAGAAGCGCGAAGACACGCACCGGATGGCTGAGGCGAACAAAGCGTTCGCCCACTATCGCTGGTAGACGACAGGTCCTTGGTTCTTAGTCCTTGGTGGTTGGTCCCAGGGATGAGAACGAGGGACGAAGGACCAGGAACGAAGGACCAGGGACTAACTGCGAAGTAAGAGAAATGCCAAGGTCACATTCATTAGAAAAAACCCGGAATATCGGCATCATGGCTCATATCGATGCCGGCAAGACGACGACGACAGAGCGGATCCTGTTCTATACCGGTATTACGTACAAAATCGGTGAAGTCCACGAAGGCACAGCCGTCATGGACTGGATGGAGCAGGAACAGGAGCGCGGCATCACGATTACGTCGGCCGCGACGACCTGCTTCTGGCGCGATCACCGGATCAATATTATCGACACACCAGGCCACGTCGATTTCACCGCGGAGGTCGAGCGGTCGCTACGCGTGCTGGACGGTGCGGTTGCGGTGTTCGATTCGGTTGCGGGCGTCGAACCGCAGTCGGAGACCGTCTGGCGCCAGGCCGACAAGTACCGCGTTCCGCGCATCTGTTTCGTGAACAAAATGGATCGGATTGGCGCGGACTTCAAGCGCACCTTCGATCAGATCATTTCCAAGCTCGAGGCCAACCCCGTGGCCATTCAGATCCCGATTGGCTCGGAGGACCGGTTCGTCGGTGTGGTCGACCTCATCCAGATGAAGTCGATCACGTACAAGGACGAAACGATGGGCGCCGACTACATCGTCGGAGACATTCCGGCCGAGCTGATGGAAGACGCGAAGCGCTATCGCGAGCAGCTCATCGAGAAGGTCAGCGAAGCCGACGACAAGATTCTCGAGAAGTACTTGAGCGGCCAGGAGCCGACCGAAGCCGAAATCAAGGCGGCCATCCGCAAGCGCGTGAACAGCTCCGTGCGCGAAAAGGGCCAGGGCGCGTTCGTGCCGGTCATCTGCGGTTCGGCATTCAAGAACAAGGGTGTGCAGCCGTTGCTCGACGCCGTCGTCGACTTCCTGCCGTCGCCAATCGACGTGCCATCCATCATCGGCATCGACCCCGACAAGAAAGCCGATCCGGACAATCCCGAAGCGGTGCAGATCGCCCGCCCGGCGAAAGACGATGCGCCGTTTGCCGCGCTGGCGTTCAAGATCATGACCGACCCGTTCGTCGGTCAGCTCGCGTTCTTCCGCGTGTATTCGGGCGTGCTGACCGCCGGTTCGGCGGTTTACAACTCGACGAAGCAGCGCACCGAGCGCATTGGACGCATCCTGAAGATGCACGCGAACAAGCGCGAAGAAATCAAGGAAGTCTACGCGGGAGACATCGCCGCGGCCGTCGGCTTGAAGAGCGTGTCGACCGGCGACACCATGTGCGACGAGAAGCACCCCATCGTGCTCGAGGCAATGGACTTCCCGAAGCCCGTCATCTCGCTGGCGATTGAGCCGAAGACCAAGTCCGATCAAGAGAAACTCGGCGTCGGATTGCAGAAGCTCAGGGCCGAAGATCCGACTTTCCACGTTCAGACCGACCAGCAGACCGGCCAGGTCATCATCGCCGGCATGGGCGAGCTGCACCTCGAGATCATTGTCGACCGGCTGAAGCGGGAGTTCAGCGTCGAGGCGACGGTGGGCAAGCCGCAGGTCGCCTACAAGGAAACCCTCACGCGCCCTGCGGACGGCGAAATGAAATACGCCAAGCAGACGGGCGGCCGCGGTCAATACGGCCACGCCAAGATCCACGTGTATCCTGGCGAACCCGGCACGGGCTACATCTTCGAGAACGAAACGACCGGCGGATCGATTCCGAAGGAATTCATCAAGCCGATCGACGAGGGGATCAAGGAAGCGCTGACGCGGGGCATTCTTGCGGGTTATCCGATTGACGACGTGCGCGTCGAGCTCTACGACGGCTCGTATCACGACGTTGACTCGTCGGAGATGGCGTTCAAGATTGCCGGATCGATGGCGTTTCAGGACGCGGCCAAAAAGGCCAAGCCTGTGCTGCTCGAACCGGTGATGCGCGTCGAGGTCGTCGTCCCGAAGGAACACATGGGCGACGTCATGGGCAACTTATCGAGCCGGCGCGGGCAGATTCAGGCGCAGGAAGACCGCGGAGGCACGCAGATCATTCAGGCGCGAGTGCCCCTGTCGGAAATGTTCGGCTACGCCACCGATCTTCGGTCGCGCACGCAGGGCCGCGCGACGTATTCGATGCACTTTGACCGCTACGAGCAGGCGCCGTCCAACGTCAGCGAAGAAGTCGTGGCGAAGGCACAGGGAAAATAAGGCTTTTGGCTTTCGACTTTCGGCTCTTGGCCCAAAGCCTAGAGCCCAAGGCCTAGAGCCTACGAGGTTCAGAAATGGCAGCGACGTTCAGCGACAAAATCAGAATCCGCCTCAAGGCCTACGACTCGCGCGTGCTGGATCAGTCCACGACCGAGATCGTTGACACGGCCAAGCGGACGGGCGCCCGGCTGGCTGGGCCAATCCCGCTTCCGACGGCGATCAACAAGTGGACGGTGCTGCGCTCGCCGCACGTCGACAAGAAGTCGCGCGAGCAGTTCGAGATCAGGACGCACAAGCGCCTGATCGATATTTTTGAACCGACGCCACAGACCGTCGACGCGCTGATGAAGCTGGATTTGCCGGCCGGCGTCGATGTGGAGATCAAGGCGTTCGGGAAAGAGCACGCGAAATAGGCTCCGGGCTCCGGACTCCGGACTTCAGGTACAGCCTGGAGCCTGAAGCCTGAAGCCTGAAGCCATAGGAACTCATATGGTCAACGGAATCATCGGCAGAAAAATCGGCATGACGCAACTGTTCGCCGCGGACGGTTCGGTCGTTCCGGCCACGGTCATCAAGGCCGGCCCGTGTGTCGTCGTGCAACGCAAGACCGCCGCGACCGACGGGTACGAGTCGGTGCAGATCGGCCTTGTGGACGGCGCGCCCGCGAAGGTGAAGAAGCCCCTCGAGGGTCACTACAAGAAGGCGAACGTGCCGCCGACGCGCGTGCGGCGCGAGGTGAAGCTCGCCGACGCCAAGAGCGACCCGAAAGTGGGCGACCAGATCCTGGTCAGCATGTTCGAAAACGGCGAGCGTGTGGACATCATCGGGACGAGCCGCGGCAAGGGTTTTCAGGGCGTGGTGAAACGCCATCACTTTGCCGGCGGCGCCGCGACGCACGGTTCGATGTTCCATCGCGCGCCGGGATCGATCGGCGCCTCGTCATTTCCATCGCGCGTCGTCAAGGGTATGCGCGCGGCCGGCCGGATGGGCGGCGATCGGGTGACGGTCCGCAATCTCAAAGTGGCCAAGGTCGATGCCGACAACAACCTGCTGATCCTGCGGGGGGCTGTGCCGGGTGCGCCGGACGGCTACGTGATCATCCGCAAGGCAGTTGCGGCGAAGAAGCTGAAGGTTGCCCAGGTTGAGAAACCGAAAGGGAAAAAGTAATCAGTCGTCAGTTCTCAGTTGTCAGTTCAGACAACTGAAAACCGAAAACTGAAAACTGAAAACCTATGAAACTAGACGTCGTCAACACCGACAACAAGAAAGTCGGCTCGCTCGAGTTGAAGGACGAAGTGTTTGCCGGGCGGGTGAACAGCGCCCTCATCTGGGAGTCGGTCGTGCACGCCAATGCGTCAGTGCGCCGCGGCACGCACGCGAGCAAGAATCGCGCCCTCGTCAGCGGCGGCGGGAAGAAGCCGTACAAACAGAAGGGCACCGGCCGCCCGCAAGTGGGATCGTCCCGTACGCCGCTGTGGCGGCACGGCGGCACCGTCTTCGGGCCTCAGCCGCGTAGCTACGACTACGCGCTGCCACGCAAAGTGAAGCGCGGCGCGATCATTGCGGCGCTGGCGGCGAAGCTTCAGGGAGGGATGCTCGTGGTGGTCGACGAGTTGACGGCAACCGAGAGCAAGACCAAGTCAGCCGTCGATTTGCTGAAGCGTCTAGGTGTGGACGGGAAGGCGCTGCTGATCGACGTGCAGCCGAACGAGAAGCTCGGCATCGCCGTGCGCAACCTTGCCGGTGTGCAGTTCCTGGCGAGCGCGCGCGTGGGCGCCCGCGACGTCGTGAACGCCACGCGGGTGATTGTGACGAAGGCCGCCGTCGAGAAACTACAGGATCTCGCATCATGAAACTGACTGACGTTATCCGCCGGCCGCTCATCACCGAGAAGACGTCGATCCTGCGCGAGAGGGACGGGCGCACGGTCGTGTTCGAAGTGGCGACCGGGGCAAACAAGACCGAGATCAAGCGCGCTGTCGAAACGCTGCTCGGCTCGAAGGTCGACCACGTGCGGACGGCGATCGCGCATGGCAAGGTGAAGCGCCAGGGGCGGTTTGCCGGCCAACGCTCGGATTGGAAGAAGGCGTACGTGAAGCTGCGCGCGGGCGAGAAGCTTCCTGAATTTTTCGAGGGAGCCTGAGTTAAGTGATCAGTTCTCAGTTGTCAGTTTTCAGTAGCGACTCACTGAGAACTGACAACTGACAACTGAGAACTTGCAGGATACAGAAAATGGGCATCAAAAAATACAAACCGACGTCGCCGGCCCGCCGTTTCATGACGGTGTTGACCTACGACGAAATCACGACCAGCACGCCGCACAAGCCGCTCGTCGAGACGCTGCATTCGTCGGGTGGGCGCAACAACCACGGCGAGCTGACGTCCTGGTGGCGCGGTGGCGGACACAAGCGGCAGTATCGGATCATCGACTTCAAGCGGGACAAAAAAGACATCCCCGGACGAGTCGAGACGGTTGAGTACGACCCGAATCGCTCGGCGCGCATCGCGCTCATCACGTACGCCGACGGCGAGAAGCGCTACATCCTTCAGCCAAACGGCCTCAAGGTGGGCGACGCGGTGATCTCTGGCGACAACGTCGACATTCTTCCGGGCAACGCGCTTCCGCTGAAGAACATTCCGCTGGGCACGCTTCTGCACAACGTGGAGCTGAAGCCGGGGAAGGGCGGACAGATCGCGCGCAGCGCCGGCTCCGGCGTGCAGTTGGTCGCCAAGGAAGGCGACTACGCGTCGGTGAAGATGCCGTCGGGCGAGATTCGCCGCATCGCCATGGTGTGCTACGCCACGGTCGGCCAGGTCGGCAACCTCGATCACGAAAACGTGTCGATTGGCAAGGCTGGTCGTCAACGGTGGCTTGGCAAGCGCCCGCACGTGCGCGGCGTCGTCATGAATCCAGTCGACCATCCGCACGGCGGTGGCGAAGGCAAGACCTCTGGCGGACGCCATCCGGTGTCGCCGTGGGGGCTGCCGACCAAGGGCTACAAGACGCGTAACCGCAAGGTGACCGACAAGTTCATCGTGCAACGTCGACCGAAAGGTCCCAGGTAAGAGTTCTCTATGAGCCGATCACTCAAGAAAGGTCCGTTCGTTGACACGCCGCTCCTCGAAAAGATCGAGGCGATGAACCGTGGCGGCGAGAAGAAGGTCGTCAAGACCTGGTCGCGTCGTTCGACCGTCGTTCCCGAAATGGTCGGGCACACGATGGCGGTTCACAACGGCAGAAAGTTCATTCCCGTCTACGTCACCGAGAACATGGTGGGTCAGAAGCTCGGCGAGTTTGCGCCGACGCGCCAGTTCAAGGGACACACGACCAAGACGGAAAAGGCGGCGCAGATGGCCGCGGCGGGCACCGGCGCGCCGGGCGGCGGCACGGGCGCTCCAGGGGCCGGGGGCGGCGCGGGTGCCAAGCCGGGAGCGGGGAGCTAAGTCATGGCGATTGAAGCGCACGCAACCGCGCGGTACGTTCGCACCTCGGCACAGAAGGCCGGGCTCGTACTCGACACGATTCGGGGCCGTGACGTCAATCAGGCGCTCGCGACGTTGCAGTACTTGCGTAAGGCGATCAGCCACGACATCGCGAAGGTCCTGCGATCGGCCATTGCCAACGCCCAGCAGAAGGAGGGCTTCGGCGGCGATGTCGATCGCCTCTTTGTGTCGGCGTGCTATGCCGATCAGGGACCCTCGATGAAGCGCATCCGCCCTGCGCCGATGGGCCGGGCGTTTCGGGTGGTGAAGCGGACGGCGCACCTGACCGTGCGCGTTTCCGAACGGCCGCTCGCGATTGCGGCCGTTGCGACGCCGGCACCGAAGGTTCGCGCGAAGACGAAGCCGGGCGCCGAGGCCGCCGCGGAAGTGCCGCCGAAGACCGCGGCCCGCAAGCGGGGCGCAGGCAGCAAGCCCGCCGCGAAGGCGAAGACATAGGAACGGACTTCAGCGAAGGAGAGAGCGTGGGTCAGAAAGTTCATCCGTACGGATTCCGGCTCGGGTTCAACAAGACCTGGAAGTCGCGTTGGTTCGCCGACCGCGACTACGCGAAGCTGCTTCACGAGGATCTGGCGCTGCGCGCCGATCTGAAGAAGCGGTTCGCGCATGCCGGCGTCGCGAAGATTGAAACCGAGCGCGCGGCCAACAAGCTGAAGATCGACATCCACACCTCGCGGCCTGGCATCATCATCGGCCGAAAGGGGACGGAGGTCGAAAAGCTGAAGGCCGAAATCCAGAAGCGGACCAACCGCGAAGTGTTCATCAATATTCAGGAGATTCAGAAGCCTGAGCTTGATGCGCAGCTCATCGCTGAGTCGGTGGCCCAGCAACTCGAGAAGCGCGTGGCGTTTCGCCGCGCGATGCGAAAGGCGGTCGAATCGGCGCTGCGGTTCGGTGCCCGGGGCATCAAGGTGCGTGTGTCCGGCAGATTGAATGGCGCGGAAATCGCCCGGTCGGAGTGGTACCTGCACGGGCAGCTGCCGCTGCAGACTCTGCGTGCGGACATCGACTACGGGTTTGCCGAGGCCAGCACGACTTACGGTCAGATCGGCGTGAAGACCTGGCTGTACAAAGGTGAGCGGTTGACGCCAAAGACGGCGCGCGAGGAAGAGTTCAGAGAGCGTGCCCCGCGCCGGCCGGCAGGTGGCGGCGGACGGGACGCAAGACAGTAGTTGTCAGTTCTCAGTTGTCAGTTTTCAGTTGGTAGTCGTTAGTCGTTGACCAATGACCACCACTGAAAACCGACAACTGATGACTGAGAACTGAGTGCGAAGGAACCAAGTATGTTGATGCCGAAGAAAGTGAAGTATCGGAAGCAGCAGCGCGGTCGCATGTGCGGCAAAGCGTGGCGGGGCTCCGACGTGTCGTTTGGCGACTTCGGGCTGAGGGCGCTGGAACCGTGCTGGCTGACCGATCGCCAGATCGAGGCGGCGCGCGTGGCGATGACGCGGTTCGTGAAGCGCGGCGGCAAGATCTGGACGCGCGTGTTTCCGGACAAGCCCATCACCAAGAAGCCGCAGGAAACCCGCATGGGCAAAGGCAAGGGCGCGCCCGAGCAGTGGGTGGCCGTCATCCGTCCAGGCCGGATTCTCTTCGAGATGGAAGGCGTCACGCAGGCCGAAGCCCGCGAAGCGTTCCAGCTGGCTGCGTCGAAGTTGCCGATTCTCACGAAGTTTGCGATGCGGTTCGCCGAAGAGAGGGTGTCATGATCGACGTAGGGGAATTGCGCGACCTGACGGTCGACGATCTGCAGTCGCGCGCAAAGGATCTCGAGGATCAGCTCTTCCGGATGCGGATTCAGCAGTCGCTCGGCCAGCTCGACGCGCCCTTGAAGCTGCGCTACACGCGCCGCGACCTGGCGCGCATCAAGACGGTGATTACCGAGAAACAGAGACAGGGGTCGTAACGATGGCAGCGAAGTCTGAAAAGGTCGGCGTGGTCGTCAGCGACAAGATGCAGAAGAGCTGTGTCGTCGCCGTCGAGTGGCAGGTGCGCAACGAGATGTACGGCAAGACCGAGCGCCGCACGTCCAAGTTTCTCGCACACGACGAAGAAAACACCGCCAAAGTCGGTGATCGCGTGGCGATTGTCGAGAGCCGCCCGTTGAGCAAACGCAAGCGATGGGTGCTTTCCCGGGTCGTGCGCAAGGCTGCGGCAGTTTAGTTATCAGTCCGGAGAACAGACATGATTCAGATGCGATCGATCCTCGACGTGGCGGATAACTCCGGCGCGCGCAAGATCGCGATTATCAACCCCATCGGCGGATCGACGGGCCGCTACGCGCGGCTGGGCGACGTCGTGACCGCGTCGGTGAAGGAAGCGATTCCCGACGGGACGGTCAAGAAGGGGCAGGTCGTGAAGGCCGTGATCGTGCGGACCGTGAAGGAGCAGCGGCGCCGGGACGGCAGTTACATCCGATTCGATCGGAATGCGGCCGTGCTGATCAACGACCAGAACGAGCCGATCGGCACGCGCGTGTTCGGCCCGGTGGCGCGCGAGCTGCGCGAGCGCCGGTTCATGAAGATTATCTCGCTGGCACCTGAGGTGCTCTGAAAACTGTTTATGTCTTTACTCCAAAGTCCGATTCGGAAAAACGACAACGTGCTCGTCATCGCGGGCAAGGATCGCGGCAAGCGCGGGCGCGTGCTGAAGGTGCTGCCGGCGAAGAACCGCCTGGTCGTCGAGGGCGTGAACATGATCAAGCGCCACACGAAGCCGAACCCCGGCCGCAACATCAAGGGGGGCATCGTCGAGCGCGAGGCTTCGCTGCACGCGTCGAACGTACAGCTCGTGTGCCCGGAGTGCGGCGCACAGACGCGCATCGGGCGCAAGATTCTCGGCGACGGCCGCAAGGTCCGGATTTGCCGCAAGTGCGAGGGGGTCGTCGACAAATGAACCGCCTGAAGGAACGTTACGAAAAAGAGGCCGTGCCGGCGCTCACGAAGGAATTCGGCTACAAGAACGTCATGGCCGTTCCGAAGATTCAAAAGATCGTCGTGAACATGGGCCTGGGCGAGGCGACCTCGAACGCCAAGATCATCGAAGTCGGCGCCGATGAGCTGGGCCGCATCACCGGCCAGAAGCCGGTCGTGCGGCGCGCCAAGAAGTCGATCGCCGCGTTCAAGGTGCGCAAGGGCCAGCCGATTGCCACAAGCGTCACGCTGCGCGGCGAACGGATGTACGAGTTTCTCGATCGGCTCGTCAGCATCGCGCTGCCCCGCGTTCGCGATTTCCGCGGGGTATCGCCGAAGGGGTTCGACGGGCGGGGAAATTTCACCCTGGGCCTGAAGGATCAACTGCTGTTCCCGGAAATCGATTACATGAAAGTCGACAAGTCGCGCGGCATGAACGTGTCGGTCGTGACGACGGCGAAAACCGATCAGGAAGCGCGGAAACTGCTTCAGCTGATCGGCATGCCGTTCAGAACGCAGGAACAGAGATAAGCATGGCTACTACAGCAAAGATTGCCAAAGAAAAGAAGACGCCGAAGTTCAAGATTCGCCTGCGCAACCGTTGCCACCTGTGTGGCCGGCCGCGCGCGTACATGCGCAAGTTCGCGCTGTGCCGCCTCTGCTTCCGCAAGCTGGCGCTGCAGGGCGACGTGGCCGGCGTGACGAAGAGCAGCTGGTAGGAAGTAAGAAGTGAGAAGTAAGAAGTAGGAAGTAAGAAGTAGGAAGTAAGAAGTTAATACAAACGAAGGACCGCGAGCGGCGCGGGGCGAAGGGGCCCCGCAAGCGAGCGGCAAGGAGCGGGGCGTGGGGCCCCCGCGAGGAAACAATGACAGACCCGATTGCCGATATGCTTACGCGCCTCCGGAATGCCGTCATCGCAAAGCATTCCAGGGTTGATGTGCCTGCTTCGAAATTGAAGGTCGAGATCGCCAAGATTCTCGAAGGAGAAGGCTACATCCATGGCTTCAAGATCGTCGACGAGAAGTCGCCCGAGGCCGCGAAGGCTGCCGTTGCGCGGCAGATGATCCGCATTTTTCTGAAATACGGTCCGCACGGCGAGCGCGTCATCACCGGGCTCGAGCGCATCAGCCGCCCAGGCCGCCGCGTGTATTTCCGGAGCACGGACGTGCCGCCGGTCCTCGGTGGGCTGGGCACGAGCATTCTTACGACCTCGCGCGGCGTCATGACCGGCCGCGCCGCGGCGCAGGCCGGTGTTGGCGGCGAAGTGCTCTGTAATATCTGGTAACCGGGAACTGACAACTGAGAACTTACCCATGTCTCGTATAGGAAAAAAACTGATCGCACTGCCGAAGGGCGTCACGGTGAAGATCAACCCGGGCGCGCTCGACATCCAGGGGCCGAAGGGCAAGCTGACGCAGCGTATCCCTCCAGGCATCGCTTTCGAGATGATCGAGGGACAGCTGAAGGCGGCGCCGGTGCGCCAGGATCCGGAGCTCGGCAAGTTCCACGGCCTCGCCCGCAGCCTGGTGGCCAACGGCGTGCTCGGCGTCACCGAAGGCTTCAAGCGCGAGCTGGATATCGTCGGCGTCGGCTATCGCGCGGAGATCCGCGGCAAGCAGGTCGTCTTTGCCCTCGGTTACTCACATCCCGTCGTGTTCGATATTCCGACGGGCATCGACATCGCCATCGACAAGCAGACGCACGTCACCGTCACGGGTGTCGATCGCCAGCTGGTGGGTCAGGTGGCGGCCAATATCCGGCGGTTGCGCAAGCCCGATCCCTACAAGCAGAAGGGCGTGCGGTACACCGGCGAAGTGCTGAAGAAGAAGACCGGAAAGACCGGAGCGAAATAATGCGGATCAAAACACGACAGGATCGCCGGCAGCGCATCAAGTTCCGGCTGCGCAAGCGGATCGCAGGCAACGTGGAACGCCCTCGGCTGACCGTGTACCGCAGTCTGTCGCACATGTACGTGCAGGTGATCGACGACATGAGCGGCAAGACCCTGGCCTCGGCGGCGACCAACGAGCCGAAGCTGAAGTCGGGCCTTTCGGGTAAGACGAGCGGCGGCAACATCGCCGGCGCGCAGTTCATCGGCAAAACCATCGCCGAGCGGCTGCTCGAAAAAGGGATCAAGAAAGTGGTGTTCGATCGCAACGGCTATCTGTACCACGGCCGAATTCAGGCCGTCGCCGACGCAGCTCGCAAAGCAGGACTGGAGTTCTAGTGGGTATGCAGCGCATTCGTGAAAAAATCGACCCGGCGCAGTTCGACATCAAAGACACCGTCGTGTCGATCAACCGCGTGACGAAGGTCGTCAAGGGCGGAAAGAACCTCAGCTTCAGCGCGCTCGTCGTGGTTGGCGACGGACATGGGGTTGTGGGATTTGGCGTCGGCAAGGCGAAAGAAGTGCCTTCGGCCATCAAGAAGGGCATCGAGTCGGCGAAGAAGGGGCTGATTCGGGTTCCGCTGCAGGGCACCACGATTCCTCACATGGTCGTCGGCAAGTTCGGCTCGGGGAGCGTGCTGCTGAAGCCCGCCCCCGATGGCACGGGCATCATCGCCGGCGGGGCTGTGCGCGCGGTGGTCGAGTCGGCGGGGCTGCAGAATGTGCTTACCAAGTCGCTGGGGTCCGCCAACCCGCACAACGTCGTGCGCGCCACATTCAATGGGTTGATGTCGCTGAAGGATCCCGCCGCGGTCGCGCGTATGCGCGGCAAACAGTTGGAAGACTTCGGAATGGTCAAGGCGTAGTGATGGCGAAGACAACGAAAAAGAAGAGCGCGGCCAACGCCAAACGGCTGAAAGTGACGCTGGTGAAGAGCACCATCGGCTTCGACAACAAGCAGTGGCTCGTGGTCGAGAGCCTCGGCCTGCGACGGCTGAATCACTCGATTGAGGTCGCAGACACGCCGGCCGTGCGCGGCATGATTCACAAAGTTCGTCATCTGGTTACAGTGGCGAGTGACAAGTGATGAGTGACAAGCCTATGAATCTCAGCAATCTCAAGCCGCCGAAGGGCGCCAAGCACTCGAAGAAGCGCGTTGGCCGAGGCCAAGGCTCGGGCCAGGGTACGCAGGCCGGACGCGGCCACAAGGGTGCGCAGTCGCGCTCTGGTTATAAGCGGAAGGTCGGATTCGAAGGCGGCCAGAATCCGCTGAAGCGGCGCATGCCGAAGCGCGGGTTCCACAATCCGTTCAGCATCGAGTACGCCGTGGTGAATCTCGATTCGATCGCCGAGCGATTCGACAAGGGCACGGTCGTGACGCCCGAGCTGCTTCGCGAGATCGGGCTCGTCAAGGGGACTGCCGAGCGCGTGAAGGTGCTGGCGCGCGGCGAGATCGGCAAGGGTCTCACGATTAAGGCGCACAAGTTCAGCGGGAAGGCTGCGGAAAAGATCGCCGCGGCCGGCGGGTCCGCGGAAACTCTTTAGGGCAGAACAATGGCCGTAGACAGCGTCAAGAATCTGTTCGCCGTCGCCGAGCTGCGCAAGCGCGTACTGTTCACGCTTGGACTGCTGATCGTCTATCGCATCGGCGGACACATCCCGACGCCGGGCGTCAACAGCCAGGCGATCGCGCTGATGGCCGAACAGGCCCGCAACACCATGTTCGGCCTCTACGACATGTTCTCCGGGCAGAACCTGTCGAAGATGACGATCTTCGCGCTCGGCATCATGCCGTACATCAGCGCGTCGATCATCCTTCAGCTGCTGACAGTGGTCTGGCCGTACCTCGAGCGCCTGTCGAAGGAAGGCGAGCTCGGGCGCCGGAAGATTACCCAGTACACGCGCTACGGCACGATTGTGCTGAGCGTCGTACAGGCATTGGGCATCGCGATCTGGCTCGAGCGCCAGACGCAGATTGCCGGAGGGCTGCCGCTCGTCTACAACCCCGGCTGGGGCTTCCGGTTCCTGACGGTGCTGACGCTGACGACGGGGACGACGCTCATCATGTGGCTCGGCGAACAGATCACCGAGCGGGGCATCGGCAACGGCATGTCCCTCATCATCTATGCGGGCATCGTCGTGAACTTCCCGCGCGCGATCATTGCGACGTTCGATCAGCTGCGCACGGGGCAGATCGGGCTCATTCGCATCATTCTGCTCATCGCCGTGATGGTTCTGGTCGTGGCGGCGATCATCTTTGTCGAGCGCGGAAGCCGGCGTGTCACGGTTCAGTACGCCAAGCGCGTCGTCGGGCGCCGGATGTACGGCGGTGCAAGCACGCACATTCCGCTGAAGGTCAACACGGGCGGCGTCATTCCGGTGATCTTCGCCTCGTCGATTCTGGCGTTTCCTGCGACCATCGCGCAGATGCTGTCGAATCAGCCGGGAGGCTGGGCGGATCAGATCACGCAGCAGTTGTCGCTCGGGATGCCGCTCTACAACCTGCTGTACGTCAGCGGGATCGTGTTCTTTGCGTACTTCTATACGGCGATCATCTTCAATCCGGATGACGTGGCCGAGAACATGCGGAAGTACGGCGGGTTCGTGCCGGGTATCAGGCCAGGCAAGCGGACGGCGGAGTATATCGACACCATACTGACGCGCATCACGCTGGCGGGCGCGATCTATCTCGCTCTTATCGCCATCCTGCCAGAATTCCTGATTACGGGATTCAAGGTGGCGCCGATTCCGTTCATCGGCGAGCGGCTGGACGCGGTGCTGCCGCGGTTCATCACTGAAGGCATGGGCGTCCAGTTCTACTTCGGCGGCACGACGCTGCTGATTATCGTCGGCGTTGCGATGGATACGATCCAGCAGGTCGAGTCGCAGCTGATCATGCGGCATTACGACGGATTCATGAAGAAGACGCGGATCCGCGGCCGGCGAGCGTAGATGGCGTTGAACGTCGTCATGCTGGGACCGCCGGCATCGGGGAAGGGGACGCAGGCAGTTCGGTTGTCGAAGGCTCGTCGAATTCCGAAGATCTCCACGGGAGACATCCTGCGAGAGGCTGCGCAGACCGGAAGCGAGCTTGGCCTTCGCGCGAAAGCGCTGATGGATCGCGGCGAGCTGCTTGGCGACTCCGAGATGATTGGGATTGTGAAGGGACGCCTCGCCAGGCCTGATGCCGTGAGCGGCTTCATTCTGGACGGGTTTCCACGGACGGTGCCTCAGGCCCGGGAACTGGATGGCATGCCGCAGGGGGAGTCGCTGGTCGTAGTGGACCTCGCGGTCCCTGACGGCGAGTTGATTCGCCGCATGGAAGGGCGTCGCGTGTGCCGGACGTGCGCGGCGAATGCCGAGCCTGACGAAGGAAGTGCGGCGGCGTGCAGCCGCTGCGGCGGCGAGATGGTGACCAGGGCCGACGACGGCGATGCAGACGTGCGGCAGCATCGCCTGGAGGTCTACGCGCGAGAGAGCAAGCCGCTCCTCGACTACTACCGGGGTCGGGCGACGTTCCGATCGATTAACGGCGCGCAATCGCCGGATCGCGTGGCAGCCGAACTTATGGCGGAGATCGATGGCATGGTGCCGGTCAATACGAGGCGAGCGCAATGATTGTGTGCAGGTCGGCGTCGGAGCTGCGCCGGCTCAGAGAGGCGAACCAGCTGGTGGGCCGCGTGCTCGACGTCGTGCGAGAGGCCGTCGCGCCAGGCATCACGACAGCCGAACTCGACGCGCTGGCGGAGCGCGAGATTCGCGCCGGAGGCGCGGAGCCCGCGTTCAAGGGATACAAGGGGTATCCGGCGACGATTTGTGCATCGGTGAACGAGCAGGTCGTCCACGGTATTCCGTCGCCGAAGACAGTATTGAAAGAGGGCGACATCATCTCGATCGATCTCGGCGCCCTGCTCGACGGGTTCTACGGGGATTCGGCCGTGACGGTCGGCGTCGGGACAATCTCTCCGAAGGCGGCAGAGTTGCTTCGCGTGACGGAAGAGTCGCTGTGGAAGGGCATCGATGCCGTCCGCCCCGGCGCGCGAGTGTCAGACATCGGCCACGCCGTGCAGGTGCACGTCGAGCTCTTCGGGTTTTCGGTTGTCAGGGAGTTTGTCGGGCACGGCATCGGGTCGGAGCTGCACGAAGAGCCGCAGATTCCGAACTATGGCGACCCGGGACGAGGTCCCAGGCTGGCTGAAGGAATGGTCCTCGCGATCGAGCCGATGGTGAACGCGGGGGCCGCCGGCGTGAAGGTGTTGCAGGACGGGTGGACGGCGGTCACGTCGGATCGCAGCCTGTCGGCGCACTTCGAGCACACAGTGGCAGTAACGTCGGACGGCGTCGAAGTGTTGTCGCGCCCGACAGCGAAGGAACCAACAGATGAAGGTACGAGCATCGGTCAAGCGCATTTGCGATAAGTGCAAAGTCATCCGCCGCCGCGGGGTGGTTCGGGTGATCTGCACGAATCAGAAGCACAAGCAGCGGCAAGGATAATCAGGTCCTTGGTCCTTCGTCCTTGGTCCTTGGTCCCAGTGGACCAGGAACGAAGGACAAAGGACGAGAGACCCAGGAGCGAAGAGAGTTTATGGCACGTATAGCAGGCGTCGATCTTCCCCGGACCAAGCGCGTGGAAATCGGTCTCACCTACATCTACGGGATTGGGAGGCATCGGTCGGGCACCATCCTTGCGGACGCGGGGGTCAGCCCCGACATCCGCGTGAAGGATCTGTCGGAAGACGATGTGAGGAAGATCAGCCGCGTCATCGAAGAACAGGGCGGCGTGGAAGGCGATCTCCGCAAGGAGATCTCGATGAACATCAAGCGGCTGATGGAAATCGGCAGCTACCGGGGCGGACGGCATCGCCGCTCGCTGCCGGTCCGGGGTCAGCGGACGCGGACCAACGCGAGGACGCGCAAAGGACCGCGCAAGGGCGCGATTGCGAAGAAGAAGGTGGAGTAAATGGCTAAGGCAGACGCAGAAGGCGCTGGCGGCGCCGCACCGGAAAAAGGTGAGAAGGGCGCGCGAAAGCCCCGCAAGACGTTCAAGAAGCGGGGCGAAAAGCGGGTCGTGCACAGCGGCTACGCGCACATCCACGCGTCGTTCAACAATACGATGATCACGATTACCGACACCGAGGGGAACGTCATCGCCTGGTCGAGCGCCGGCGGCGTCGGATTCAAGGGCTCGCGCAAGGGCACGCCGTTCGCGGCGACGCAGGCGGCGATTGCCGCCGGCAACGTCGCCAAAACCGTGGGGCTGCGGTCGGTGGAGGTGCGCGTCAAGGGGCCGGGATCCGGGAGAGAGTCGGCGATCCGCGCGCTGCAGACGATTGGCATCGAAGTGAAATCGATTCGCGACGTCACGCCGATTCCGCACAACGGGTGCCGGCCGCCCAAACGACGCCGGGTGTAGCTGGACATTGAAGATTGAAGATTGGTGCATTGAAGCATTAGGGCTTTGAGGATTAAAGAATGGCGAGATATGTAGGTCCGGTGTGCCGGCTCTGCCGGCGAGAAGGGATGAAGCTCTTCCTGAAGGGAGAGCGCTGCTACACCGAGAAGTGCGCGATCGAGAAGCGCAACTTTCCGCCGGGACAGCACGGCAAGACGCGCAAAGCCAAGCTCGTTGGCTACGGCGTCCAGCTGCGCGAGAAGCAGAAGGTGAAGCGCATCTACGGCGTGCTCGAAGATCAGTTCCGCGGCTACTTCGAGTCGGCCGATCGCCAGCGGGGCATCACGGGCGAAACGCTGCTGCAGCTGCTCGAGCGGCGGCTCGACAACGTGATCTACCGGCTCGGCCTCGCGACGTCGCGGCCGCAAGCGCGGCAGCTCGTCCGTCATGGGCATTTTCTGGTGAACGGACGGAAGGTCGACGTGCCGTCCTATTCGGTGCGCATCGGCGAGGTGATTACCGTGCGTGAGACGAGCAAGCAGACGCCCTCGATTCAGCACGCGATCGAAGAAGTGAAGGGACGCGGCATCCCCGAGTGGTTGTCGTTCGACCCAGCCAGCATGGCTGGCCGCGTCGCGTCGCTGCCGACGCGCGAGCAGATCAATCTGCCCGTGCAGGAGCAGCTGATCGTGGAGCTGTACTCCAAGTAAGAAGTGGGAAGTAGGAAGTAGGAAGTAGGAAGTAAGAAGTAGCCCAGTCATCGGCCCGCAGCCTTACAGACCTGCGGCGGGAGGCCGGTGATCACACTTGCAGGTCTGGAGGCCGGAAGGCCCGTGGGAAGGACATAAGAGATGTTGTGGAAAGGTTTTCAGCGCCCAAAGCGCCTCGAGTTCGAGCGGGAAACGTTGACGGATCGCTTCGGCCGGTTCTACGCGCAGCCGTTCGAGCGCGGCTTCGGAACCACCATCGGCAACGCCCTTCGGCGTGTGCTGCTGTCGTCGGTTGAGGGGGCGGCGGTGACGGCGGTGAAGATTGATGGCGTGCTGCACGAGTTCTCGCCGATTCCTGGCGTGGTCGAGGATGCGACCGACATCATCCTCAACATCAAGCAGGTGCCCCTGAAGATGCACACCGACACGACCAAGACGCTGTACCTGCGGGTCGAGAAGGCTGGCGAAGTGAAGGCTCGCGACATCCAGACCGACGCCGACGTCGAGATCCTGGAGCCGGACGCCAGAATCGCGACCGTGGCCGAGGGCGGCAAGCTGCACATGGAAATGCGCGTGAAGCGCGGTCGCGGCTACATTTCGGCCGACAAGAATTTCGACGAAGATCTCGGCATCGGCTGGATCCCGATCGACTCCGTGCACTCGCCGGTCAAGAAAGTGAACTACCTGGTCGAGGCGGCTCGTCTCGGGCAGACCACCGACTATGACAAGCTCACGGTCGACATCTGGACCAACGGGTCGGTGACGCCGCGTGACGCCATTTCGTTGTCGGCGAAGCTCGTGCGCGATCACCTGAATATCTTCATCAACCTCGACGAGGCCGCCGATGAGCAGGCCGACGCGCAGGTCGAGCAGACACAGACCGGATCGCTGAACGAGAACCTCGACAAGAGCGTCGAAGAGCTCGAGCTGTCGGTGCGTTCGTACAACTGCCTGAAGAACGCGAACATCAGAACGATCCGGGAGCTCGTGCAGAAGACCGAAGGCGAGATGTTGAAGACGAAGAATTTCGGGCGCAAATCGCTCAACGAGATCAAAGAGATTCTGCACAGCATGAATCTTGGTCTCGGCATGCGCCTCGATCAGCCCGCGAGGGCTGAATAACAGAAACTGGAAACTGGGAACTGGAAACTAGAAAGTACGTTGTGAAGTTACTTTCCAGTTTTTAGTTTCCAGTTTCAAGTTGCCAGGATCACCCATATGCGGCATCGAGTCGGACATCGAAAACTGGGACGCGTCACCGAGCATCGCATCGCGATGCTGCGCAATCAGGCCACAGCGCTGATTCGCTACGAGCACATCGAGACGACGGTGGCGAAGGCCAAGGAGCTGCGGCCGTTCGTCGAGCGCCTCATTACCATCGCCAAGCGGGGCGTCGCGTCCGGCGAGGCCAATGGCCGGCTGCTGAACGCACGGCGGCTCGTTGGCGTGGAGCTGCAGGATCGCGACGTCGTCGGGAAGCTGTTCGAGACGATTGCGCCGAGATTCGCAGAGCGGCCAGGCGGCTACACGAGAATTCTGCGGCTTGGCTACCGGCGCGGTGACAGCGCAGAGATCGCGCAGCTCGAGCTCATCGGAAGCGAGTTCGATCCCAAAGCCTCTCCGAAGGAGACCAAGGCGGCGGCGGCGCCGAAACCGAAGAGCGGTGTGGGCGGCAGACTGCGCGCGGCGGCGGACAGGCTTCGCGGCAAGAAGGACGCCGACGAGGTTGACGCACAGAAGGCGTCACGCGGCGGCCAGACAAAAGGCCGCGCGGCCAAGAGAACGACTCCGCAAAAGGCAGGCTAGGCGGGGGCTCGATTTGAAATCTGAAATTTGAAATTTGAAATCTCAACTTTGAGATTTCAAATTTCAAATTTCAGATTTCAAATTCAGAGTCGCCCCTACTTCATCGGCGAGTAGTCCGTAGCGCTCATGAAGATGGCCTCGACGGTCACACCAATATTCAGTTCCGTTCGGACCTTCGCCCATTCCGGATCCGCCTGGAACGCCGCCCACGACGCATCCCTCGCCGCACGGTCTTTGTAAGCCATCAGATAAATCAGCGCATTCGGCTTGTTCGTCGGATGCCAGAAGCCGACGATCGTCATGCCGTGCTTCACGAAGAGCCGATTGGTATGCTCGCGGAAGCGCCGGTGCAGCAGGTCGAGGTCGCCTGGGCCCTCTGGGCGAACCGTATAGGTGCGAAGCTCGAAGCACCGCGAGTCGGCCGTGACGTTCTTGACACCGGTCAAACCGGGACCACATGGCGGCGGAGGCGCCGCAGGGGGTTGTGGAGCGGGAGCCTGGGCGAAACTCGGGGCGGTCAGGGCCAGCACAGCCATGGCTAGGATCAATTTCATCGAACCCTCCTGTAAAGGCGCGAGTCTAACACGTCTTGACAGTGGACATTTCGAGGGCGTATAACCGCAACTATCAGTTAACTCAGTACTTCTGGGAGGTCAGCCAGGCGATGCCGAAGACGATCGTCGCGGGTTTTGCGGGGGTTGTGCTGTGTGTCGCAACCGCGCTCGCGCAGGGACCGATAACCAACAGGATGGCGCCCACCACCTTCCGTGGGGTCATCGTCGAAGTCTCGTGCTTCCGGCAGCAAGGGGCCGCGACTGTCAGCTCGCCGGAACAGATTGGCTGCGCCAAGAAACGGGTGGCCGAAAGCGGCAGGCTCGGCATTCTGACCGAAGGCGACGGCCTCTTTCAGATTACGGGAGGCTTTGCCGAGAACAAGTACGCCAAACTCACTGCCTTCATTGGGAAGAGCGTCGACGCGAGCGGTGCCGAAGTCGTGATCTCGAACAACTACGACTACAAATCATTTGAAGTATCCAAGGTCGTTCCTGCGAAAAAGAACTGAACCACGCGGATTCAGGAGGTTGGACATGACTGGTTTCTCGAAATTCATGGCGGCTGTTGGACTCGTCGCGGCAACGACCGCCGTACCGAGCGGACAGGCTCCCGCCGCCGCGCCGGTGAAGCCGGTCACGTTTACGAAGGACGTGGCGCCGATTCTGCAGCGGTCCTGCCAGAACTGCCACAGGCCCGATCAAGTGGGCCCGATGTCGCTGATGAGCTATGAAGATGCGCGTCCCTACGCGCGCTCGATCAAGGCGAAGACGACCGCGCGCCTGATGCCGCCATGGCATATCGAGCGGAACATCGGCATCCAGAAATTCAAGGACGATCCATCACTGACAGACGATGAAGTCGCGACGATCGCCGCCTGGGTCGATCAGGGCGCGCCGAAGGGCGACGTCAAGGACATGCCGGCGCCGCGGAAGTTCGATGATGACGACATCTGGCACATCGGCAAGCCCGATCTCATCGTCGAGATTCCGCAGAACCACGTCGTACCGGCGGCTGGTCCCGACGTGTTCATCGATTACATCGCGGACAGCGGGCTCACTGAAGATCGCTACGTCCAGGCGGTCGAAACCAAGCCTGGACCAGGCGCCCGCACGGTCATGCACCACCTGCTCACCTACCTGATTCAGGACGTTGATGACGGCGAGAAGCTGGTAGGCATCGACGACGTGCGCGCGGGATCGACCGAGACGTTCCTGAACGAGTATGCGGTCGGCAAGAATGGCGACATCCTGCCCGAGGGTACCGGGAAGTTGATGAAGGCGGGCGCGAAGGTCCGTTTCAACATTCACTATCACTCGAGTGGCAGGGAAACGGCCGATCGGTCACGGGTTGCGTTGAAGTTCTACCCGAAGGGTTACAAGCCGAAGTACCACCAGATTTCCCTGCAGATCGCGCATGCCGACAACCAGCTCGATCTGCCGGCGGGCGTGGTGAGCCGCAGCGACGGGTACTACCGGTTCGACAAACCGGTGCATGTCACCGCGATTCAGGCGCACATGCACAACCTCGGGAAACGGATGTGCCTGGAGGCGATTCTGCCGACGAATACGACGCTGCAGCTGAACTGCATGGGCTGGGACTTCAACTGGCACAAGGTCTACAACTACGCCGACGATGTGAGCCCGTTGCTTCCGGCGGGCACGGTGCTGCACTCAATCCTGTGGCACGACAACACGAAGGCGAACCGCGCGAACCCGGATCCGCGCAACTGGCGCGGATACGGCCAGCGGACGATCGATGAGATGGCGTTTGCGTGGATCACGTGGTCGAACCTCGACGAGGCGGACTTCAAGGCGATGGTCGCCGAGCGGCAAAAACGGAATTCGAACTAGGGTCGATTCTCATGACAAAGCGGATGGTCTTCGCGATTCTTGCTCTCGTGGCCGCAGCTTCAGTGGCGCGGGGGCAGGACATCGCGATGAGCGAGATCAAATACAACCGGGGACAGAGCGTGCAGCCCGCCTTCGAAGGATGGACGCGGAATCCGGACGGGTCGTTCAGCATGTGGTTCGGCTACATGAATCGCAACTGGGAAGAGACACCGGACGTGCCGCCGGGTCCAAACAACGGATTTGGGGCGACCGGAGAGGACCTGGGCCAGCCGACGCACTTCAACCCTCGCCGCCAGGAGTTCATTTTCAAAGTGAATGTTCCGGCGGATTGGCCCAAGGACAGGGATCTGGTGTGGACGGTGAACGTGAACGGGGTTTCCCTGAAAGCGTACGGCTCGTTGTGGCCAGTCTGGGAAATCGACGACCGGATCATGTCGGCGAACAACGGCGGCCGGACGGCGCGCACGTTTGGAGAGCCGGTGAACAGACCGCCGGCGATTTCGGCGCAGCTGCCGAAGCAGACGATTCAAACCGGCCAATCGCTGACCTTGGTACTGGCGGTGACCGACGATGGTCTGCCGACGCCGGAAATCCGCCGGCGTTCAACTGGTGGCCGCGTGGTTCCGGATCTGTCTGACAAGCCGCTGGATCCTCTTTCGGCGGCATCGCGCGGCAGCTTCCGTGTGAAGTGGGTTCAGTATCGCGGCGCGGGCCTGGCGAAAATTACGCCGGGAGAATCCCCGGTGCTGACGGCCGATCGCAAGGCTACGCTCACCGGAGGCACGTCGACCACCAAAGTCACGTTCGACAAGCCTGGTACCTACACGCTGCGCGCGTATGCGATGGACGGCGACGCGTTTTTCGCGACACAGGACGTGGAGGTGACTGTTACTGGACATTGAAGATTGGAGCATTGTTCCAATCTTCAATGATTATTCCGTTTCCACCGGTGCCCCCCGCTCCGCTTTGCTCGCCGCAATAATCTTGGACTGCAGCATCGACGGCACTTCTTCGTAGTGCGAGTACTCCATGTGATAGCTGCCACGGCCGCCGGTTGCCGAAGTGAGGTGCTGCTCGTAGGTGAGCATTTCTGCCATCGGCACCTGCGCCTTGATCACCGTCGTCGCGCCGCGCGTGTCCATGCCGCCGATACGGCCGCGTCTTGAATTCAGGTCGCCCATCAGGTCGCCGGCGAAGTCTGACGGTGCGTAAACCTCGACGTTCATGATCGGCTCGAGGATCGTCGGGCGTGCGCGCGTCATTGCATCCTTGAATGCCAGCGATCCGGCGAGCTTGAAGGACAGTTCGTTCGAGTCGACGTCGTGGTACGACCCGTCGAACACCGTAACGCGGAAGTCCACCATCGGGAAGCCCGCGAGGTAGCCGCGCGTCCGCGCATCCTGGATGCCTTTTTCGACGGCCGGCACGAACTGGCGCGGGATTGAGCCGCCGAAGATGTCGTCCACGAACTCGAAGTCCTTGCCGCGTGCGAGCGGTTCCACGCGGATCTTACAGTCGCCAAACTGACCGTGGCCGCCGGTCTGCTTCTTGTGGCGTCCGTGGGCCTCGGTCGCCGACTTGATCGTCTCGCGGTACGGAATACGCGGCGGCTTCAGGTTCACGTCGACGCCGAAGCGGCGCTTGAGCTTGGCAACCGTCACCTCGATGTGGAGCTGGCCCTGGCCGGACAACAGGAGCTCCTTGGTTTGCGGGTCGCGGCTGTAGCTGATCGACGGGTCCTCTTCCTCGAGCCGGTGCATCGACGTGCTGATCTTGTCTTCGTCTCCGCGGCTCTTTGGTTCGATGGCGTACGAGAGGACTGGCTCGGGAAACTTCGTGGCGGAAAAGACCGCCGGGTCGCCTTTGTCGCCAAGTGTGTCGTTGGTGAGCGTGTCCTTCAGCTTGGGAACGGCGCCGAGATCGCCGGCCTTCAACTCCGTAACGTTCGTCTGCGTCTTGCCCTGCATCAGGACCACGTGCCCCAGGCGCTCGGCGACATCGCGCGTCTTGTTGTGCACAGTCGAGTCTGTCTTGATCGATCCCGACATGACCCGGAACATCGTGATGCGGCCGGCAAACGGATCGGCGATCGTCTTCCAGACAAATGCGGAGGCCGGACCCGTTTCCGACAGAGGGCGCGTCACCTCTTCCATTGTTCGCGGGTCGATGGCCTTCACAGGACGATCCGCGGGCGATGGCAGGTACGCCACGATCGCATCCAGCAGCGGCTGAACGCCGATGTTCAAAGAAGACGAGGTGCAGAACAGCGGGAAGACTTTGCCCGCGCCGGTGGCCGCGCGAAGGCCCGACACCAGCTGCTCCTGCGTCAATGTACCGGCCTCGAAGAACTTCTCCATGAGCGTCTCGTCGGCCTCCGCGACCATTTCAATCAACGCTTCTCGCGCGGTCTGCGCAGCGTTCGCCATGTCGGCAGGAATCGGCGACTCGGTAAACTTGCCGCTGCCGTCGGTTTGATACAAATAGGCCTTCTGTGAGACGAGGTCGACGACGCCGCGGAGTCCTTTCTCTTCTCCCACGGGGAGCTGCACCGGCACGATCGTGCGGTTGAGGGCTCCACGGACCGACGCGAGGGTTCGGTCGAGGCTGGCTCGCTCGCGGTCGATTCTGTTGACCACCACGAGCCGAGGAAGGCCGAGCTCGTCGGCGGCCTGCCAGGTTTTTTCCGTCTGCACCTGCACGCCAGAGACTGCATCGACGACGACGACCGCCGCATCGGCGACGCGCAGGGCAGCCCTGGCGTCGGCGAGAAAGTTCGCCATGCCAGGCGTGTCGATGAAGTTGATCTTGGTTCTGTTCCACTCGGCGTAGGCGAGGCTGGCGGAGAGTGTGTGCTTTCTGGCGATTTCCTCTTCGTCGAAGTCGGTGACGGCGGTTCCATCGTCGACTTTGCCGAACCGGTTGACGGCTCCCGCGTCGAAGAGAGCGGCCGATGTGAGCTGGGTCTTGCCGGAGCCGCTGTGGCCGACCAGCGCGACATTCCGGATGTTCGCCGCGTCATAAACCTTCATAGCCGGTGTGCCCTCCGTGAAGGTGGGATGAAACGCCGATCATACCTCCAAGATTTGGCAAGGCAAGATCTGTCTGTGTGCTAGGCTACGGCCCGCCTCTATCCGTCCGCCGACAGATGATCGGGAAAACGATTGCGCAGTACGAGATCACCGCCAAGCTGGGCGGCGGAGGGATGGGTGTGGTGTACCTGGCCAAGGACACCAAGCTCGGCCGCCAGGTGGCGTTGAAGTTCCTTCCGCCGCAGTGGTGCCACGACGAAGCGGCCAAGCAGCGGTTCCTGCGCGAAGCCCAGGCCGCGTCCGCGACCAACCACAAGAACATCTGCATCATCCACGACATCGAGCAGACCGACGACGGCCAGCTCTTCATCGTGATGGCGCATTACGAAGGGCCGACGCTGAAGCAGAAGCTCGAGGCTGGCGCGCTGCCGCCGGCCGAGGCGATCGAGATTGCCGGTGAGATCGCGGAAGGGTTGGCGAAGGCGCACGCGCAGGGCGTCGTGCATCGCGACATCAAACCCGGCAATATCATCATCACCGAAGATGGCGTGAAGATTCTGGACTTCGGTCTCGCCAAGCTGGCAGATGCCGCACTGAAACTGACGATGGAGGGCTCGACCCTCGGCACGGTCGCCTACATGTCGCCTGAGCAGGCGAGAGGCGAGGAAGCCGACGAGCGGAGCGACATCTGGGCGCTGGGCGTCGTGCTGTACGAAATGCTGAGCGGTGAAGTGCCGTTCAAGGGTTCGTATCCCGAGGCGATCTTCTACGCGATTAAGAATGAAGAGCCGCTGCCGCTCGCGTCGACGCTAGATTTGCCAGAAGGCACCGAGGCGATCGCGCGCCGTGCACTGTCGAAGGATCCAGGTGCCCGCTATCAGAACGCACGCGAGTTGGCGCGCGAGATACGGTTCCTGCAGGGTCGAAGCCTGCCGATGGATTTGCGGACCGGGCCAATCACCGTCCCAAGTTCGATCGCGGCTCGCGGCCGCAGGCGCCGCGCCTGGTCCCTGGCGGCCGCCGGCGTGGGGCTGCTGTTGGTTGCCGCCGCTGGCGCGTACCTCTGGGGGTTGCGGCCCGTCGAACGGATACCGATTGCGATAGCGCCGGTTGCCAACCACACCGGCGAACCGCAGATCGACGACTATCGCCTCGCGCTGACCGAAGCGCTGATCGCGGAGCTTGGCGAATCGCCAAATGTTCGCGTCGTTCCGTACCTACGGCTTGTCGAAATCGTGCGGCCCTTCATGTCCGCGGGAGACATATCGGGCAGCGCGGCCATGCACGCGCTTTCGACGCAGAGCGGCGCGCGGTTCATTGTTGTGCCGACGCTCCTTTCCCGCGACGGGAAGTGGATGGCGCAGGTCGACGTTCAAAACGCCGGGACCGGGACCGCTGTCGAACGATACGAGACGGCGCCGACAACCGCGTCGCTGCCGAAGGCCACGGCGTACGAACTGATTGTTGCCACGTCTGGGCGAGTCCAGGAGCATTTCAAGGTGAACGGTCCCGGGCGGGCGTACACACCCATGCCCGCGAGCCACCGATTCCAGAACCTCGAAGCCGCGTTGTCGTACGAGCAGGGATTGAACGCGTATGAAGCGCAGGAATATGGTGCCGCGGCGGCCGCCTGGCAGCGCGCGGCGACTCAAGACAACCAGCATGCAATGACGTACGCCTGGCTGAGCCGCACGCAGCTTATTCTCGAACGGAGCAAGGAGGCTATCGAAGCCGGTCTGCGCGCCAGCCAATTGGTCACCAAAGATACACCACAGGCCGACGCGCTGTTTATCGAGGCGATCGTCGCTGACAGTCGACGCGACCTTACGCTGGCGGAGGACCGCTACCGAAAGTTTCAGCTCGCCAGGCCCGATGACGCGGGAGCGTCTGCAGCGCTTGCCGATTTCCTGAGGAGGCGCGAGATTTCTGACAGGGCCGTTGAGGCGTATCACCAGACGTTGACGATTGACCCCGGCTACGTCCGGCCTCACCTTGACCTGTGTCAGCTCTATACGAGGCTTGATGACCATCCTCGAGCCGAGCAGGAGGCACGGGTGGCGCTCGAGCGATACCGAACTGCCGGCAATCGTGGCGGCGAGGCTCAGGCGCTCCTGTGCCTGGGTGAGGCGCAGCGCGAGCAAGGTGGCGCGCGACTCGTCGATGCGAGACGAAATGTCGAGAATGCGGGAACGATTCTGGCGTCTCTCAACCAGCCGTACAATCTGGCCCGCGCATTTCAGTACCGCGCCGCCGTGGAATATGCCGATGGCCGCTTTGATCAGATGGCGCATTTCTTTGAAGCGGCGCTCGAGCAGAGCCGGATCGCCGGCAATCGCCGGATCGAAGGACTCGCGCTCATGAATCTGGGCGGCACTTACAAAGAGCTTGGCGAGCGCGCGAAGGCATTCGAGTACTACAGGCAGGGCCGCGATGTCTTCGAGCAGAGCGGGAACGAACGCCGCGCCGCCGAGCAGGACGTCAACCTTTCGGATTTGATCGTGAATTTCGGTAGCGAGCCTGGAGACGCCCTTCGCCGGCTGGCCAATGCGCGTGCGACGCTCGAAAAGCTCGGCTACGCCGACTTTCAGGTTGAGGCGATGCGCGTTCAGGCGGCGGGGGAGCGTCATGCCGGCCGACTGGCCGAGGCTCGTCGCCAGCTGTTGGCCGCGCTGAGCGTGGCCAAGGAGAAGCAGCTTGCCAACCTCACGACGGCGATCAGCGTGGATATTGCAACGACGGATCTCATGCTGGGCAACTACGACCAGGCGCGCACGTCGCTCGAGGGTCTCGTCGTTCGCGACTCCGGTGGAATGAACCTCGAGGCCCGGATTGCTCTGGGCCGCACGCTCGTGCAACTCGGCGATGTCGATGCTGCGCGCCCCTACTTGAATGCCGCGCTCGCCGACATCCAAGCGCGCCGCCTTCCTCAATTCGTCCAGTTCGCTCCGATCGCCTACAGTTCGCTTGGCGAGCTGGCCTACGAAACCGGCCGTCTCGCGGAAGCCAGGGAGCACTTCAATCGGGCTGCTGCCTTATGGAATGATGCGTTTCCGCATCCAGCGAGCGTAGAGTCACGGTGCTATGCTGGCCTGCTGGACGCCGCATCCGGCAAGAGCGCATCCGGACGGCGCGAGGTGGAAGCCGGTCTCGGCCAGGCGAGAAAGATGGGCCACCTGGATGTCGAGGCCCGCTGCGCCTTGCATCTGGCCCGGATCGCATTCGGCGAGCGGAGGTATCAGGAGGCGACGGCGACGCTCAATGATCTGCCGCCAGAATCCGGGCGGACGATCAGCCCGGAGTTAGCGGCGCAGATTCACTATTGGCGGAGTCAGGCGGCCGGCAATAGCGGCGATCAACACACCGCTCAGGCTGAGGCAGAGCGCGCAGTGGCGCAAGTGAGGCAGGTTCAAGCTTCCATTCCGCAGGCCTACGCCCAGCGTTTTGCTGCCAGAACAGACATTCGACAGATATTTGAACCACGGGCTGTTCGGAATGGTCGTTGAGTTCGTTAACACGTTACAGATTGGAGGACTGCCATGTTGATCGGTGGAGATGACAGCGTCGTATGGTCGCACACTTACAGCACAAACGATTTGCCAGTCACCCGGGTACCCAAGGGGAAACTCCACGAGAGCCCGAATTACAAGGATAGGGACGCGGTGAATGTCAGGAATGACGAGGGGTGGGTCGAAGGCCGGGATCCCGCGGACACGAAAGACAAGTACTTCCAAATCGAAATCGAGGTTCCCGACGGTCAGGACGGCGTCGACTTTCTCAGAGAATTCAAGCTCGCGGCCGCGAGTGCCGTGGCAGGGGGGAAAGTGAGTTGCAAACTCAAGATCCTCCCCAGGCACTACTCGCAGATACGCGTCGATTGGTAGAAGTTACGTCAGTCTGCCAAGGAAGCGCTTCAGCAGGCTCGAATGCTGACGGTTCTGAAGCGCCTGAAGGTCGGCGCGCAGTGCGCTCGCCGAGCTGTAGCGATCGTCGGCGTGTTTGGCGACGAGCTTCTTCACGATCTGGTCAAGCTGCCCCGGCCGGTCGGAGGAGAGGGTCTTTAGCGGAGTCGGATCCTTCTCGAGGATATTGGTCACCGTTTCGGCAGGGGAGGCTCCCGCAAATGGGAGTCTCCCCGTGGCCATTTCGTATATCACCACACCGAGCGAAAACAGGTCGCAGCGTCCATCGAGCGGCAATTGAAGGATGCGCTCGGGCGCCATATAGCTCGCGGTCCCGATTGGCCGGCCGGGAATCGTCGATCCCTGCATATCGGCGATCATGTCCTCTGTGGTCGGCACGCGCCTCGCCAGGCCAAAGTCGAGCACCTTCACGCGACCTTGCCCGGTGACAAAGATGTTTCCGGGTTTGATATCGCGATGAATGACTCCCTTCGCGTGTGCGGCCTCGAGCGCCTCGGTGATCTGCAGGGCGATGTCGAGTACCTCGGCGGTCCCAAGGGTCTTTTTCGCCATCAGCGCCTTCAAGTTCGACCCTTCCAGGCGTTCCATCGCGATAAACGCGCGCCCGCTGTGTTCGTCAACTTCGTAGACCGTGCAAATGCCAGGATGGTTCAACAGGGCAATCGTCTGCGCTTCTCGGCGCAGCCGGCGCGTGGCGTCGGGGTCGCCAGCGAGGTCGTCGGACAGGAACTTCAGCGCAACCCGACGGGCCAGGCTCTGGTCTTCAGCCTCGTACACGACCCCCATGCCGCCGGCGCCCAGGGAGCCCACAATCCGATAGTGCGAGACGGTCTGGCCGATCATTGACCAGAGAATAGCCTACCTGTTCGGTGTTGGTCTGTCGGACGTTATTACCTGTGAGAGGGAAGGAGCCCCTTCCCGGTCACGCAGGAGCAGTTATGATGCACGTTGCTGGCACGACGTTGACGGAGAAAATCCCACCGCCCAAGACCGAACCCTCGCCGGAGATCCCGCTCTTAAGCGACGAACCGACCATCGAACTGGTGGTCAGGGCCAGGGGTGGGGATCGACCGGCGATGGAGGCATTGCTCGAACGGTGCCTCCCTCCGCTGAAGCGGTGGGCCCACAACCGGCTCCCTGCGGCAGCTCGGGGACGCCTCGACACTGGTGATCTGGTGCAGGAGGCTGCTCTTCACGCCATCGGCAACCTCGACACGTTCGAGCCGCGGCATGTGGGCGCGATGCAGGCGTATCTGCGTCAGGCGGTCATCAACCGCATTCGCGATGAAGTGAGGCGCATCGGACGGAATCCGCCTCCGCTCGAGCTCCCAGAGGATCTCCCCTCGGATCGCACCTCGCCGCTCGAGTTCGCGATTCAGGCCGAAGCGTACGACCACTACCGCCAGGCGCTCACGAAGCTCACGACCAAAGATCGCGAGATGATCGTCGCGCGGATTGAAGTGCAATGGAGCCTTGCGGAAATCGCCCACCGCTTCGGCATGCGCACCGTCGACGCGGCCAGAATGGCCGTCAATCGCGCGGTGAAGCGACTCACCAACGATCTGAATCAGCGCAGATAGCGTCCGGCAGCCGCCGGGCGCTATCGATCGAGGAGCCGGGACCGCGGATCATGCGCGCGCCCGGCTCGTTTTTCTTGTCACGCCTGTTTTTGTCTTAGGGCGCCCCCAACGTTCGACCTCCGGCTCGCGCGCGTTGATACACACAGACGGCTGGCCACGATCGGCCGCCGCAGAAACGCGGCCTCAAGGAGGCAGACATGACTACTCGTAAATGGCTTCACGTGGCATTCGGCGTGGTGATTCTTGGTCTGTTGTCGACGGCGTCCACCGGCGCAATCTGGAATGCGAAGCGGACGACGTATTTCACGTTCCATCGTGCTGTGGCGATTCCGGGGATGTCGCTGCCGGCGGGCACCTACGTGTTCGAACTCGCCGATCCCAACACGCTCAATCTGGTCCGAATCCTGAGCAGGGATCGCCACAAGGTGTACTTGACCGCATTCACGACATTCGTGGCGCGGCCGAACACCGGCAACATGGATTCGACGCTTGCCTTCGGCGAATCGTCCGCCGGCAAGCCTCCTGCCATCAAGGTCTGGTATCCGCAAGACGAAACGACTGGCCGCCAGTTCATCTACTAACCTCGCGAACTCTCCCAATCCCCCGCCTTGCTGGACGCATATAGAGTCTGGCAGGGCGGGCACGCCTCAGGGCGCGCCAGCTAGTCCTCAGTTGTTAGTCTTCAGTTGTCAGTTCGTGCGGTGCTCTTTACGACGGCCTTCAGGAGACCGCTTAAGACACGTTTGGTTTCTTCAATGTCACTTGCGAAGTCCATTCGCAGATCGCCATCCAGGAGCCGCAGATCGGCGGCAAGCGTGGCGTAGTAGTCGAGCTCTCCCGCGGATCCGAGTGCAATTCTCAAGTATCTGGCGAGTTCGCCCCGGCTCCCTCGACAACAGCCCTCAGCAATATTCGCGGGAATCGAGACGGCCGCGCGGCGCATCTGAGATGTGAGACCGTACTGCTCAGATTTCGGAAATGCTGCAGAAACTTCGTACGTCCGGAGAACCAAGGCGTGAGCCTTCTGCCACGCGAAGAGTCTCCTGAAGTCCTGCATCGAGGTGTTCAGTGCAAGACACAGTCCCGGAAAGAGCACCTCGCCTGCCGGACTGAGAACTGAGAACTGAAAACTGAAAACTGAAAACTGACTACTCGTGCCTCAGCGCCTCGATGGGATCGAGCCGAGCCGCACGAATCGCAGGATACATGCCGAAGAAAATGCCCACGCTCGCCGAGAAGCCGAGTCCAAGCGCGAACGACCAGAGCGGCAGCGACACGGGAAAGCCGGTGATGAAGTGCACACCGAACCCGATGGCACTCCCCAGAATGATCCCCAGTACCCCGCCGACCAGGGTCAAGACCACCGCCTCGGTCAGAAACTGAAACAGCACTTCACGGCGTCGTGCGCCCAGGGCACGGCGCACGCCAATCTCGCGCGTGCGCTCCGTCACTGTGATCGACATGATCGCCATCACGCCGATGCCGCCGACCATCAGGGCGATCGACGAGATCACGACGAGCGCAAGGAACGTGGCCTGGCTGATCCGGTCCCACAACTTCAGGAACGCGTCCTGTGTTTCCATGTTGAAGTCGTCGGGGTCGTCGAGCTTCAGACCATGGCGGCTCCGCATGATGCGCTGGACTTCGGCCATGGCCGCAGCCACCGTGACGCCCTCGCGGGGCTGAACCGAGATCTGCACCGGCACGAATCTCGCGTTCCGCGCGATCTGGACTGCGCGAAGCCCGAAAATGCGCTGGTAGGCGGTATAGGGAATCACCACAAAGTCGTCGGCGTTCACGCCGATGCCGCCCGCTGCGCGCTTGTCGTACACGCCAACGACCTCAAACCGCTCCGAGCCCACTCGGACCATCTTGCCGACCGGATTGACGCCAATCGGCTCAAAGAGCAGTTTGTACGCCGTGTTTCCCAGCACGACGACGTTCTTTCGATACTGCACTTCCGTTCCGTTGAAGAACCGGCCACCCAGGAATGGGATGTTCGTTCCATCCTGGAACTTTTCCGTCGTCCCAAACACGATAATCGGCTTGGTCCTCTGGTCGCGATAAAAGACGCGTTGCTGAACGGAGCCCGGACCGCCGCCGCCAAGCTCGACGTCGACCGTTTGCAGCAGCGTCGCCTGTTCTTCGAGGGCTCGCGCGTCGGAAATCGTCAAAGTGGGTCGTTTTAAGAGCTGGGTGAACTCGTCGCCGTTCACGAAGTTGGTGAAGCTGAATCGCGAGATGATGATCGTGTCCGGCCCCAGCTGCTGGATAAGGCCGCGCAAGGACTGATCGAAGCCGCGGATCATCGACGTCATGCCCACAATCGACGTGATACCGATGACCACGCCCAGGACGGTAAGGCCCGAGCGCAGCTTGTTCGTGCGCAGCGTATCGAACGCCATCGCTACGACTTGCCCGAGGAGTGCAACCCGGAACGGCATTATTCCTTCCTCAGCGCTTCAATGGGGTCAAGCCGTGCCGCCCGAATGGCAGGATACAGACCAAAAAACAGACCGACGACCGCCGTGATCCCAATGCCCAGAGCCACCGACCAGAGCTCGACCGACGCCGGCACAGGCGTGAAGCGTGCGATGGTCGTCGCGATCGCCGCGCCGAGCATCGTCCCAACGACGCCGCCAAAGATCGACAGCACAACCGATTCGGTGAGAATCTGCGAAGTGATGTCGGCGCGTCGCGCCCCGAGGGCCTTACGCAGCCCAATCTCGCGCGTTCGCTCGGTCACGACCATCAGCATGATGTTCATGATGACGATGCCGCCGACGACGAGCGACAATCCAACCACGCCGACGAGCACTGCGAAGATTCCGTTGGTAGCCGAGTGGTAGATGTCGAGGATCGTGTCGGACGTGAAGATGCCGAAGTTGTCGACCTGTTTCGGTTTCAGGCCCCGCGCCGTCCGCAGCGCGAGCGTCGCTTCCTCCTTGGCCCGTTCCATCTGGCTGATGTCGTTCGGCTTCACCGATACCGACAGTCGGGGGCGTGAGCCGAACATCATCTGAAACTGGCCAAGGGGGACAATCGCGAACTCGTCTTGGCTGCGTCCGAGCAGAGTGCCGCGTTTTTCGCTGACCCCGACGACTCGGAAGTGGATGCCCTCTATCTGGATGACCTTTTCCAGTGGATCGACGTCCGGTCCGAACAATCGGTCGGCGGTTCCCCAACCGATCACGGTGACCGGACGAGATGTCTGCACTTCGGTCGGGCTCATCAGGCGGCCGCGCTCGGCGTCGAAGCTCGAGAAGTCGACGTAGTTGTCGGTCACTCCCTGAACGCGCGTCTGTTCGATCGATTTGTCCCGGTATGTGATGCGGCCCTGGGCGCCGGCGTCGGCCATGACCGCTCCAGCCAGGCCTCCATACCGCCTGATCGCGCGCATGTCGGCGAGTGAAATGCGCGGGTTGCTCCTGACCTTGTCGAATTCCTCGTCGCTCCTGGTGATGGGGAACTGCTGGATGTTGAACGAGTCGGCGCCGGCCTGATTCAAGATCGCGGTCTTCACCGACGCATTCAGCCCCTGGATGAGCGACACCACCACGATGATGGACGTGACGGCCACGATGTTGCCGAGCACGGTCATCAACGATCGGAGCTTGGATGCCCAGATCGCGCTCAAGGCGATGCTCGCAGCGTCGAGATACTTGTTCACGAAGGTTTCTTGACGGCCGGAGCCGGTTCGACCTTCACTTGATCGCCGTCAACCATGCCGCGCACTGAATTGTACGGTCCGGTGATGACTTGATCGCCTGACGTGATGCCCGACAGCACTTCGAAATACCTGTCGCCCGCAATTCCGAGTTTTACGATCAGGAATTCTGCGCTCCCGTTGCGGAATACGAAGACACCCTCGGTTTCCTTGCGCGTTTGGCCGGGCCCAAGCTCTACCGGAACCACCGCTGTTGCGGGGGTCTTGCGCTGTCCTTCGACGCGAGGTGGTTTCACGATCTGTCCGTTCGCGTCGTAAACGAGCTCGCGCACGGCAACGGCAGGAATCGGAACGGCTGTGACGTTTTTTCGTGTCGCCGTCGTGATATCGGCCGTGCAGGTGAACCCGGGCCGGACATCCGGTACGTTTTCATCCAGAACAACGACAACTTTGAAGTTGGTCGCCTGTTGTGTCGTCGCCTGCTGGCCGGCTGCCTGAATCGGACTGTTGCCGATTTCGCTGACGTGGCCCTTGAACGTGCGATCGGGAATGGCGTCGATCGTGATCTTTGCCTGCTGGCCGAGCGAGACGTTGGGAATGTTCGTCTCGTCGACCTCGACCTCTGCCTGGATGACAGACATGTCTGCCACCGTCAAAAGGATCGTGCCGGCGTTGTTCATGGTGCCGACGACGGCCGTTTCACCTTCCTGGACATTGCGGCGGGTGATGATGCCCGCGATAGGCGATTCGATGCGCACTTTGCTGAGGTCGAACTGCGCGCTTTGCAGTGTCGCGCGATCCTGGCCGATCCGCACCTCCTGCGTGTGGACCTGTTTTTCGCGCTCGGCCAGCGTCGACTGTGCGAGCCGGACGTCGTTTTCCGCGCGCTCGAGCGCCTCGCGAGTGGTCAACTGCTTGGACGACAGATCCTGCTGGCGTTTGAGGTTCTGCTGGGCCACCGTCAGTTGGACCCGCGCGGTTTCGACCCCCTGGCGCGCCTGATCGAGCGCAGATTCCGCGCCGCGCAGCGCGGCCTGGCCGCTCTCGACGCGGGTGCGCAGGCTTCGCGGATCGATCTGCATGAGGAACTGGCCGGCCGTGACGCGATCGCCTTCGTTGACGGCCAGGTTGACGATGCGGCCCGAGGTGTCCGCGCTGATGTTGACGAACTTCTTCGGCTGAATCTTCCCGGATGCCGACACGACCGCCTCGAGGTCGCGTGTCTTGATGGTTTCGACGGTGACCGTCGGCGCCGTGGAGCGCCGGAACCACCAGGCCGATCCGGCGGCGGCGCCGATCACCACGAGGGCCACGACCGCGATGATGATTTTCCTGTTGCGAGACAATCAGATTCCTCCTCGAAGGGCCTGCGTCAGCGCCAGGGCGGCGGCGCCGGTTGCGTAAGCTCCAAACAGCCAGCGGGCGACGGGCAGGGCGCGCGTCCGATACAGCATGGCGAAGCCCATCGCCAGCACGACGACCCACCAGAGCACAAACAGATCGAGCGCGCCGAACAGGCGCGCGACAAATGTGGACTCGCCGAGTCCCGGCAGGAGAACGCTGAGGCTTGTGGCGCCTCCGATCGATTCCCGTGCGTAGTTGATTGGCTCGGCGACGATGGCCCGGAGCGCAAAGATCGCCGATGCGTGGACCACGACGGCCAGGACTTGCGCGTAGGTCGCCTGCGTCGATCCTCGATTGCCAATCGCGCGCACGCCGAACGCAAGCAGCATCCAGGCGATGGGCCAGCCGACGACGATCGAGACCGCGCTGATGAGCGGCAGGTACGGCTGCAGCTGCCGCAGTTCGGCGTATCTCGCGTCGGTCACAATCGTGCCCAGCGATTCGAGTTGACGCACCTCCTGATCGAGAGCCGCGATACGTCCGACTCGCGTCATCAGGAAGCCAACACTGCACGTTGCGGCGATCGCGAGGATGAGCACGGCGAGATCCAGCGATCGTGGCCGCTCAATGACGCCCGACAGTGTCGTTCGGGGCGCCCGAATCATCCCGACAAGCCGCTGGACCGCAAGAGCGTGAACGTTCGGCAAAGGCTATTGTGACCTCAACTTAAGACGAGTGTGATCTGGGCTTGGTTCCGTTTTCGGCCGTGGGTCGACTTCGCGGAAGGCCATCGGCGACAGGAAGCGTAAGCTCCTCGGATGCGCATTATGCCACCCCTCGTTCCGGGGATCGGTTTCTGGCTGGCTGCAATTATCCTCATCACGCCTCGTTCGTCCCCTGCTCAAACCTTCAGTGGTGTCGGCGAGCGCGCACAAGGGATGGCGGGTGCCTTCGTGGCGGTGGCCGATGACGCCAGCGCTGTCTATTGGAACCCGGCCGCTCTCGCGTGGCCCACGGGATCGACGTTCGATGCCCAGTTCGGTATGGCGGAGGACTCGACGTTCTTCGGCGTCGGCCTGCCCCCGCTCGGCCTTAGCTACTACCGATTGCCTATTGTTTCAGCCTCGGCGAACCGACAAAACGAAGGATCGGGAAAGGCGGAGATCCGCCCTTCCGCCACTCATAACGTGGGCGTGACTATCAATCAAACCGTTGTAAATGGGCTTGTTATCGGCACGACCCTTCGCCTGGTCCACGGCGGGTTCGAGGACCAGCCTGACCGGACAACCGTTGATCTCGACTTGGGAACCATCTACGCGAGGGGCAGTTTTCGGGCGGGACTGACAGCTCGTAACCTCGCGGCGCCGGAATTTCACACAGGCGATGGCCCATTTGCGTTGTCGCGGCAGGTCCGGGCTGGTGTGGCGTTCGCTCCGCGGGTGCGACCAGCAGGGGTTCACGGGCCGTTTACGGTCGCTTTTGACGCGGATCTCACCCGAACCGCGGGATTTGACGGTGATCTTCGTGATGCGGCCGTGGGGACCGAGTATTGGTTCGGCAGGGGCCAGGTTGGCGCCCGTGCCGGGCTACGCTGGAGCACGCTAAATGACCCAGATCCTGCTGTTTCAGGGGGAATAACGGTTGCTCTTCCACATTCCGCGTTTGTCGAGGGTCATCTGACCAAGAAATCTGACGAGGATGACCCTGAGTGGGGCGCCGGGTTTAGGTTTACATTTTAAGTCACTTAATGACAATTTGTGTCATAATAGCGAGTCGTTGTTGAGCACATGCCAGTCCGCATAGGAGAACTTCTCCTCAAAGAGAAGCGCATCACGCCCGAGCAGCTCCAGGAGACCTTGAACTATCAAAAGGCCAACGGGGGCAAGCTCGGTTTCAATCTTGTCAAGCTTGGCTTCGTCAAGGACGAGGAACTCACGGCCCTGCTGTCCAAGCAGTACGGCGTGCCATCGATCAATCTGGCGCAGTTCGAGATCGATCCGGGCGTCATCAAGCTCATCCCCTCGGAGACGGCGCAGAAGTATCAAATCATCCCGCTCAGCCGGACCGGCGCGACGCTGACCATCGCGATGACCGATCCCACCAACGTGTTCGCCATGGACGACATCAAGTTCATGACGGGCTACAACGTGGAACCGGTCGTGGCGTCGGAAACCGCCGTCAGCGATGCCATCACGAGGTACTACGCGCTTGCGGCGAAAGCCGTGGGTGCCGTTGGTAGTGTCGGCATCGGCGGACTCAACAGCGCGAGCGCGCTCGAACTGGCCACCAAGTCGATCGAGGAGATGTCGGTTGCGGGTGCCGACCAGGTCGAAGTCCTCGCCGACATGGAAGAGATCAGTGCCGAGTCGCTCGAGAAGCAGGGCGGCGAGGCACCGGTCATCAAGCTCGTGAACGTCGTGCTGATGTCGGCCATCCAGAAGGGCGCCAGCGACATTCATATCGAGCCGTACGAAAAAGAATTCCGCGTCCGGTACCGAGTGGACGGCATTCTCTACAACATCATGAGTCCGCCCATCAAGATGCGCGACGCGATTACCTCGCGCATCAAGATCATGGCGCGGCTCGACATTGCCGAGAAACGTCTCCCGCAGGACGGCCGCATCAAGATTCGTTTTGCCGACGGCGGCCAGTCGAAGGACATCGACTTCCGCGTCTCGTGCCTGCCGACGCTGTTCGGCGAGAAGATCGTCATGCGTTTGCTCGACAAAGACAAACTCATGCTCGACATGACGAAGCTGGGGTTCGAGCAGGGATCGCTCACCAAGTTCGAGGCGGCGATTCAGAAGCCGTGGGGCATGGTGCTCGTGACGGGTCCGACGGGAAGCGGTAAGACCAACACGCTGTACTCGTCCATCGCGAAGGTGAACACGCCGGAAACCAACATCATGACGGCCGAGGATCCGGTCGAGTTCAACCTGCCAGGCATCAATCAGGTTCAGGTCCGCGAAAACATCGGGTTGAATTTTGCCGCGGCGCTCCGTTCCTTTCTGCGACAGGATCCGAACATCATCCTCGTCGGCGAAATCCGCGACTTCGAGACGGCCGAGATTGCCGTGAAAGCGGCGCTCACGGGGCACCTTGTGCTGTCGACGCTGCACACCAACGACGCGCCCAGCACCATCAACCGGTTGATGAACATGGGCATCGAGCCATTCCTTGTCGCGAGCTCGGTGAATCTGATTTGCGCGCAACGACTCGTGCGTCGCATCTGCGCCAACTGCAAGGTCGACCATCCAATGCCGGCGCAGGCGCTCGTGCAAGCCGGTTTCTCGGCCGATGACGCGAAGACCGTCGTTCCCAAGAAAGGCAGCGGCTGCGAGAAGTGCAACAACACGGGTTACAAAGGACGAGTCGGCCTCTACGAAGTCATGGATATCACCGACGAGCTTCGGGAGCTCGTGCTCGTCGGCGCGTCGGGTCTCGAGCTGCGCCGCAAGGCCATCGAGGAAGGCATGCTCACGCTGCGCATGAGCGGTCTCTGTAAAGTCAAGGACGGGCTGACGACGATAGAAGAGGTAGCGAGGGAAACGGTTAAGTAGAGATCACGTCAGGGAAGAGGGAAGAGGGAAGAG
>JAMQPK010000178.1 GCA_023717525.1 Vicinamibacterales bacterium
AGCGGGTCGGAAAAGGCACCCGACGCCTTTTCACCGTTTAGGGTGCTGAGATACGCAATGAGATCGCGCTGCTCGTCCGGCGTTGCTTTCAAAGGCGGCATCGCCGATGCCGGGGCACGGGTGATCGTCGCAGTGTCTTTGTCGATCGAGAGCAGTTTGCCGTCGAGCATCTGCAACGGCAGCGTCCGATTGCCCTCGTTGCGCGCGAACCCCTGCAGCGTGCGCCCGTCTCCAAGTCTCACACGCACGGTGCCGTAACCGGCGGAAATGGTGGCGCTCGGATCGACAATCGCGGCGGTCAATTCTTCGAGCGTCAACTGCCGGCCGATGTTGGAGAGGTCTGGGCCGACGCCCATGCCGCGCCCAAGAGCGATATGACAGGTAGAGCACCGGCCGTTGCCGAAAAAGAATTGCCCGCCCGCCGAGGCATTTCCCTGGGGATGAGATTCGAAGGCAGATGGGTTCAGCGATCGAATGAACGCGGTCAAGGCGCGCAAGTCGTCGGCAGGGAGCGGGAAGCCTGGCATTCCGTTCGGCGTCCCGTTGCGAATCGTGTTCTCGACCTGCATGTCGGGCAGTGCGCGCATCCGCCGGCTGGCGGCCAGCGCCGGACCGCGATCTGCGCCGATGGCACCCTGGCCATGGCACGACGCACAGCGCTCGGAAAATACGACAGCGCCCCTTTGCTGCGACGCCTCCTGCTGTCCGAAGGTCGCGATGCCCGCCGCCACTGCCAGCACGACCGCCAACGCAATTGACGGCGCTCGCATTACTTCTTCAGGCCGAAGGCGTACACATAGGACTGCCGAGTGGTGACGTACACCTGACCGTTGGCCACGGTGACGCTGCTGAGGTGCGTCCAATCGTCGATCAGATCCCGGCTCGAGTAGAGCTCCTGGCCAGTCTCGGCGTCGAGTGCATAGAGAATCGTGTTTCCGACCTGCTGTCCGCGTTCTTCAGCCGTCAGCGTGCCTTGCGGCGAGAGCGGCGGCGCGCCGGGTTTCCGGTACCGTTCGAGATATCTCGGATCCGCGTGACGCTGCAGCGTATTTTCGCCAGTCGAAATTCCGAACACCATGCCGTTGGCGACGACCGGTGAATCGGGTACGGAAAAGTTTCGCGAGACCCACATGGGAAGCAGCGAGGGCTTTCCGCCGGCTGTCGAAAGTTGAAGCGCCTGGATATTGCCGTCGGGTGCGTCGCCGTTCGTGCGCTTGAACGCAGCCTCCTTCGAGGGCGGGCCCCACATGGGAAAATAAATCCATCGTTGGTTCCGGGCATCGAGCGCCGTCGCCGGCGCGCCCCAAATGCCATTTGATGCGTAGAGCATCGCGTCATTGCCAGTCTTCAACGAGAACAACGGCGTCTGATGATTGGCGCCGCCAAGCGACGCGCCATCCAGCAGATAGATTGTGCCGTCCTTCCCGCCAGAGACCACGAATTGCCGATTGCCGTCCGCAAACGCGACTACGCCGCCGGAACCGTAGTCGAGATCCTTTGCATTCAAATCATCGACGTTCGGCGGCGTGAAGTAATCCATCAACTGCAGTGTGCGCGGCGACAGGCGAAGCAGCGTTTCTCCCCAGAGATTCTTCGATGGATCCCACACGCCATCGGCTGTCTGAACAAGCACAGAGTTACCAGCCCAGGCCATGCCCGCGCGACTCCACGCGCCGGAAGGCCTCGCCGTGCTCGTCATGAAGCGCGAGATCGGCCGCTTCGGATCGTTCAAGTCCATCGCAATCATGTGGGCCGGAACCGAGGGAGCGGCTCCGCGACCGCCGCGGCCAGCCTGACGGCCGCCGCCTTCGACGCTTCCGTCGCCGCCTGCGCGAGCGGGTGGGGCATTGCCTTCAGCGGCCGGAGCATTTCCGCAGCCGCGTCCAACTGTCGTGTACAGCACGCCGTCCACGAGATTCAGACTCCAGTTCCTCGAGTACGGCGCGACGAATTCAACCGGCGGAAGTTCATCCTGACCCGTCCCGAGCGCGAGGCTATGCAGTCTGCCGTCGGCCCCCAGTAAGTAAAGGATGCCTTTTGCCTTGTCGACCACTGGCGTCGCCGTGGAGGTGTTGGTGCAAATCCAGTTGGCCGTGCCCACCGGCGGTACGGCCTTGTCGAGCGTCCGCTGCCATTGAATCTTGCCGGATGCCGGATCCAGCGCCGTCACGGTGTTCGAGGCCGCGAGCGTCAGTACGAGTGCTTTCGAACCCTGCGGCGTCCGCACGCCTTCGACGACGAGGGGCGCGGTCAACATCGAGGCGCCGGATTCGATCTCAATGGGAACCGCCTGGTCGATCTTGGCCTTCCACTTCAGTTCGAGGTTCTTGATGTTGTTCTTGGTAAGGCTCGTCTCGCCCCGGTTCCATCCGCTGCGTTCGGCATTGCCGCCCCAAGTAAGCCATTCGCGGGATCGAGGACCCTGCGCGGCAGCAGAAACGGAGAGGGCGAGCAGGCACCCGACGTAGAGCTTTAGATTTTTTTGCATGGGAAGAAAAAAGGAGTGACAAGTAATATATCATCTATCAACAACTGTCAAACCTCGCTATATTGAGTTCCCAAAATTATGGATCGAGTGGACTCCGCGGACGCGACGATTGAGCCCGTTTTCGGACAGATCGAGACAGTTTCGCTCACCGAGCGGGTGATTTCCGCGTTGAAGGACGCTTTTTTCACCGGCAAGCTCAAACCCGGTGATCCGATCGTCGAACGGCAGCTCGCCCGCGAGATGAATGTCGGCACGCCCGTTGTACGAGAGGCATTGATCTCGTTGAAGCACGAGGGGTTCGTGCGACGGGTGAACAACAAGGGTAGCTACGTGACGCAGTTCACGGCGCGCGAGGTTCGCGAGCTCTATACGCTGCGAATCGAGTTGGAAACGCTGGCGCTGCAGTGGGCGAGAACGCGCGTCACCGACGCCGATCTCGTCGAGTTGACGAGGCTTGTCGATCGGCTCGTCGAAGCCGGAACTCGCGAGAGCCGAAGCGATTTTCTCAAAGCCGATTTCGAGTTTCATCGGTACTACTGGCGGCTCTCTGGCAATCCGTTTCTGGCCGATTCGCTCGAGCGGATGATGGCGCCGCTCTTCTCGTTCGTCGTCCTGGCGAGCGATCTCCCCATGACGGCCGCGATGGCCAGGGAACACTACACCTTCATTGACGCGCTCCGTGGGATGCAGGAGCCTGAGTTCACCGAAGCCGTCCGCAAGGCGCTTGGCGGATTCGCAGCCCGATGGATTGCCGTCACGTCGATGCCCAAGGAGCAGAGACTTGCAAATGGGAAGTAGATCCAACTTGTGGTAGGATTTTCTCTCCCGTGATAAATCATCTATCGGACGTGGCGGCCAAGCCGGTCGCTTCGGTTGGCGCCATTCGACCGACCTACGTCCACCGCATTGTTCTCGGCCTGACCTTTCTCGTCGCCTTCATCATGTACATCGATCGTGCTGTCATCGGAGTGGCGACTCCGGTGATGATGCGCGAGTTTGGCCTGACCAAGATCACGATGGGCTGGAGCGTGTCGGCGTTCAACTGGTCCTACGCGCTTCTGCAGGTTCCAGGCGGATGGATGGCCGACCGATTTGGTCCTCGTCTGGTTCTGGCGTTGGCAATGACGTGGTGGTCCGTCTTTACAGCCGCTACCGGGTTGGTGACGGGTGCGATACCGCTCGCGATCACGCGGGGACTTTTCGGCGCCGGCGAAGCTGCAGCGTTCCCCGCCGCATCGCGATCGCTGGGACCGTGGCTGCCGGAAAGCCAGCGAGCGTTCGGTCAGGGTTTTCAACATTCAGGCTCGCGCTTCGGCGCGGCGGTCGCGCCGGCCCTCGTCGTATCCATGATGGTGTTCTTCAGTTGGCGCGCCGTGTTCTATCTGCTCGGGGCCGTCGGCGTGTTGGGCGCTTGTATTTGGTATGCCTACTACCGCGACAGGCCCAACGAACACGCAAGCGTGAACGCGGAAGAGCTGGCGTTGCTGCCGGCACCGAAGGCGTTCGCTGCCAAACAGCCCGTGCCGTGGCGATTGATTTTGCGAAGCCGCGATCTGTGGTTCTTGAGTGTGATGTACTTCTGCTACGGGTGGGTCCTGTGGATGTACCTGACGTGGTTACCGACCTATCTCGCGGAGGCGCGGTCGTTCACGCAGCTGCGAGTCGGCATCGGCGCAACGCTCCCGCTCCTGGCGGCCACGGTCACCCACGCCGCGGGCGGCTGGATTTCCGACAAGCTCACCGCGTACTGGGACGATCGGCGTCGCGGACGGATTCGCGTATCGGTGATCGGATTTGCGATCGCGGCGATCGCCCTCATCCCGGGAGTGCTGGCGAGCGATGCCAATACGGCAATGTTCTGGCTGGTCGTCGCCCTTGCCGGCCTGGAGCTGACGGTTGCGGTGTCGTGGGCGATTTGTCTCGACATCGGCGGCGGCTTCAGCGGATCGGTGTCAGGAGTGATGAATACGTTCGGCAATCTCGGCGGCGCGGTTTCCGCCGTTGTCATTGGCTACTTGGCAACGTTTCTTGGATGGACGTATCCTTATTATGACGTCCAGCGTCCTGTGTATGCTGGCGGCTGTACTGGCCTCGAGGATCGACCCACGACGATCGGCCGTGGGATCCACTAGCGGAGTTTGACATGAAGATTAACCCTGACAAGTGCGTCGCTTGCGGCAACTGCACGTACGTGTGTCCGATGGGGGCTATCTATATAGACCCGACGATCAAGCGTGCCACGATTGATCGGCAGGAGTGCGTCGAGTGCTATGCCTGCTTTAACGGCATGAGCCAGGAGCACCTGAATCCGACGCTCGTGCGCGGAATGCGAAAGATATTTCAGCTGATGCGGCTGCGGTTCGATCCCGAACCGGATGTGTGCCCGACGGCGGCGTTCGAGCCCGATGAGCTCGCCTGGCCGAGAGTCGTCCGCCGCGCATTCTCCGATCCGCGCGTGCCGCACGAATCGACAGGCGTCGAAGGCCGAGGCACCGAGGAAGTGAAGACGAACGACATCAGCGGACGCGTCGGCGTTGGTGAAGTCGGCTTCACCATCGAGTTCGGCCGTCCCGGGGTCGGCGTGTGGTTCAGGGACATTCAGCAGATGTGCTGGGCGCTGGCCGACGCCAACGTCAGCTTCGAGAAGAAGAACCCGATTACGTCACTGATGTCGGATGTGAAATCAGGGACGCTGCGCGAAGACATCATGAACGAGAAGGTCATGTCAGCGATCGTCGAAATCAAGGTGCCCGTCGAGCGCGCCGAGGAAATCGTGCGGCTGGTCTGGGACGTGGAAAAACGTGTCGATACCGTTGTCGCGCTCGGCGTCGGTACACGCTGCGGCCCAAGCGGCGAGGAGACCGTCGTGGCGCCCATCCTCGAGAAGCTCGGCTACCGGCTCGAGCGCGCGAAGACCAACATCGGACTCGGCAGAATTACGAACCCCGGCGCTACTCAGCCTCAAATGGAAACGGTCAAGCAATGACAAATACCCTTCATCGATTCGGAGACGCTCGGAGCTTTCGGGACGACTTCATCGTGTTTGCGATCGCCAGCCGCGGGAAAAACGAAATCGATTCGGTTCCAAAGCTGAAGAAGTTTCTCGAGATCGCGCTCAAGCACAAGCCGGTGAACCTCGGAGACTCGAGGCACGGCGGCGCGCTGCGGGCGTCCAAGTCGCTGAATCCGCTGTCGCATTGGAGCCGGAACGACACGCCCGACTTCGACAACGTGATTGCCGGTGTGGACACGCCGACGACGTGCGCGGCCGTGTTCGACAATCTGGAGGCCGCCGAAGCGTGCACCAAGGAAGTGCGAGAGGCGGAGCTGGGGCTCAGCATCAACATCTCGACATCGGTCAACGGCGCGCAGGAGTGCTGCAAAGCCGCGGGGATCTGCCGTCATAGCGCTGGATACTCGTTGGGGTTCGAGGGCAAGACGGAATATCTGCCCAGCAGCGATGTCCTCAAGGTCGCGACGATGTGCGGCCACGGGATGATCAGTACCTCGCTCGCCAAGAAAATGATCGACTGGGTGAAGGAAGGACGCCGTACTCCCAAGCAGGCGTCGTCCGTGCTGGCGCGGTTCTGTTCGTGCGGCGTGTTCAACCCATCGAGGTCTACGCGGATTCTGGAAGAAGCGCGCGGGCGATCGAAATGATGCGCCCTGCGGCGTTTCTGACACTCGCCCTCGCCGCCACGGCGTGCGGGCAGGCGCCGGCCCCTCCTCCCGCGGCCAGTGCGGCAAGCGACACCAGCGCCAGCACCGTCGTGCTCTCCGGATTCACATTAATTGACGGCAATGGCGGAGCGCCGCTGCCGAACGCCGCGCTTGTCGCCCAGGACGGCCGCATCACGTTCGTTGGACCGGCGTCGGAGTTGAAAGCACCGGCGGGAGCGACCGCTCAAGATCTTTCCGGAAAGTTTGTTCTGCCCGGGCTGATAGACCTCCACGTGCACGTGGCCGAATCCGATGGCGCCGTGCAGGATCCCAGGCGCACGTTCACCCGCGAAAACGTTCAGGCCGACCTGCGGCTGTACGCGAACTACGGCGTTACCTCGGTGCTCTCGATGGGCAGCGATCAACCGCTCGTGTGGGACATTCGCGACGAGCAGCATCGTGAGCGGCCGAAGGTTGCGCGGATATTCACCGCCGGCAGAGGTTTCACAGGGCTCGAGGCATTCCCGACCAACCAGGGCAATATTCCCGGCATCCCCTACGAGGTGAGCGATCCGAAGCAAGCGGCAGGCTTCGTCGATGAACTGGCCGCGCATCATCCGGACGTCGTGAAGATCTGGGTCGACGATCGCTTCGGCGATTTCGCGAAGACGAAGACGCCGATCAATCTGGCGGCAGCCATCATCGACGAGGCGCACAAACTGAATCTGAAGGTTGCCGCGCACGTCTTCTACCTGGAGGATGCGAAGGGGCTGGCCGCGGCCGGGCTGAACGCGTTCGCGCACAGCGTCAGGGACAAACCGGTCGATGACGAGCTGATCGGCCTGATGAAGAAGCACGGCACGTGGCAGATCGCGACGCTCACACGCGACAGCACGCCGTTTGAATTCGAGCATCCCGAACCGTTCCTGAACGACCCGTTTTTCACGAAGGCGGCGCCGCCGCTGTTTCTCGAACGCCTCAAGTCGCCCGAGTACCTGAAGGCGATGGTGGCCGACAAGCACTGGTCGCAGTATCCCGGAGTGCTCGAGAATGCAAAGCGCAATCTGAAGCGCCTGGTGGATGCCGGAGTGCGATATGGGTTCGGTACCGATGCCGGCGTGCCGGGACGCGTGCCTGCGTATCTCGCCCATGAAGAACTGCTGCTGATGCGAGATGCCGGCCTGACGCCCATGCAGATCATCGTCGCGGCTACCAAGAGCTCCGCGGAGTTCCTGGGCGAGCGCGATCTTGGGACGATCGAAAAGGGGAAATGGGCCGATTTGCTCGTCCTCGGCGCCGATCCGCTAGCCGACCTGAAGAACAGCCGGAAGATTGACGCCGTCTACGTCGCCGGCAACAAGGTGAATTGAGGAGATCATGCTGAATCGACGAAATCTTGTGTTTGCTCTCTTGTGTGTCCTTCCGAGCGCAGCCCTGGCCCAGGAGGGCGCGGCCGGCAAAGCCGAGCAGCAGCTTCTACAGGCCGAGAAGGATCGCTTTGTGGCGATGGTGAAGGTCGACGAGGTCGCCCTCAATAAGCTTCTCGCCGACGATCTGACCTACACCCACAGCAGCGCGCTCTTTCAAACCAAGGCCCAGTTCATCGCAGACCTCAAGGCCGGCGCCATCAAGTACGTCTCGGTCACGCCCAGTGAGTCCGACTGGAAGGTCCGGGTCTTCGGCAACATCGCGCTGATAAACGGCCTCGCCGCCGTCAACGTCATCGATCGCGGCAACGACCTGAAGTTCAAGGTCCGCTACTCGGTCGTCCAGGCCAACCGCGGCGGCGCCTGGCAAATGGTGTCCTGGCAGGCCACGCGACTTCCTCAGTAGACAGATCTGAAATTCGCTTGACACAGCGCGAGCGTCTTACTACTATCCGGCACTGATAAATCATCTATCAACTATCTGATGTCGCAGGACCGCCTGCGAAGGCACCGACGTGTCTGTTTCTCGGAGGAGAGATCCATGAGTAAGTTCCTACGCGTGTCCGGTCCGCATCGGGTTACGGCCGCAATTGTCTTCCTGTTACTGATAGCGATTTCCTCACAACCTCGCGCCCAAGTGCTCTACGGATCGATCGTCGGCTCGGTCACCGACTCGTCCGATCTTGCGGTTCCTGGCGCCACGGTGAAGATTACGCAGACCGAAACCAATCAATCGCGCGAGACGGTCTCGAGTGAGACGGGCGGCTACGCGTTTGCGAACGTCGCGGCCGGAACATATTCGGTTGAAGTGACACTGCCGGGCTTTCAGCCGTTCCGCTCGAACGACGTTACGGTGCGCGTGAACGCCGCCGTGCGTGTCGACGCGAAGCTGAACGTGGGCACGCTGTCGGAGACGGTCGTGGTCACCGGCCAGGCTGCGCTGCTCCAGACCGAAACGGCCGTCGTGCAAACCCAGACGACGAGCGAACAACTGCAGAACCTTCCGATCAACGGGCGCAGCTTTCAGAGCCTTCTCACCCTGACCCCCGGCGTCGCGCAGCCCGACTACTTCCAGACCGGAGGCATCAACAACCCGGCCCGTTCGATGCGCGTGTCGGTGAACGGGGCGCCCAACACGAACACGGTGTACCGCCTGGACGGCGTCAGCGCGACGAACCAGTGGATTCAGGGTCTGCAGGCCTACACACCGGCCATCGAAGCGATCGAGACGGTGAACGTCGTGACCAACAGTTTCGACGCCGAGCAGGGAATGGCGGGAGGTGCGTCGGTCAACGTGCAGATCAAGAGCGGCACGAATTCGCTGAGGGGTTCCGCATTCGAACTGTTTCAGAGCGATAAGTTCCGCGCCCGCAACTTCTTCCTTCCGGCCGGCCAGAACAAGACCCACGAGAGCAAGAACATCTACGGCGGAACGATTGGCGGTCCCATCAAGCGCGACAAGCTGTTCTATTTCCTGAGCGTTGAATCGACGCACAACGACACGGTTGGCGGCCCGTATGTCACACAGGCGTCGGGCTCTGCGACACAGTTCCTGTCGCTTCCGCCGGCGGCGCTCCGTACGGGCAATTTTGCGGGCAGCGGCACGGTCATCTACGATCCGTTGACGGGTGCCGCCAATGGCACGGGCAGAGTGCCGTTCGCCTTCGGGAATTGTCCCGGTATGAGCTCAACGGCCGACCCTGGATTCGACGCGTGCAACTTCATTCCCGCAAGCCGGCTCAACCAGGTGACGAAGAATATTCTCGGGTACCTTCCGCAGCCGAGCTTGCCGGGCAACGTCAACAACTACTTCTCCAATCCCCCCTTCATCTCGGTGTACACAAAAATCGACTCGAAGATCACCTACAACGTGAACCCCAGCCTCAATATCAACGGCCGCGTCAGCGTCCTGCCGGCAACCGATAATGCAGATGGTCTGTATCCAGTTCCCAGTGGCCAGGAGCGGAATCCGCTCGCGTTGGGAACATCGCTCGATTCGAACGTCTCGAGCGCGGCGTTCTCGGCGACGAAGGTCATCACACAGAACTTCGTCGTCGATGGCTTGTTCGGATTTACGCGCCAGCATACGTTCCAGCTGCCCGGCGGGCCGGAGAAGTGCTGGGGTGCAGAAGTCGGCATTATTAATGCCTGCCAGCCTCCGCTGCAGCGGGACTACGCGATGCCGCGCATCGACATCACCGGCTGGAGCTCCTACGGCAACGGCATTCGCACCAACGACAACACCGGTTCGGTGTTCGATTACCTCGATCCGCAGTGGCAGTGGGTGGTGAACGCGGGGTGGAATAAGGGCAGTCACAACGTGAAATTCGGCCTGGACGTGCACCGCCTGCACATGAATCACTATGAGATTACGGCACCCAGCTTCCAGTTCACCGGCGGCGCTACCGCGCTGAGCGCGACCGGCGCCACGGCGCCGAACCTGTACAACGCCTACGCCGACTTTCTGCTCGGCCTGCCGCAATCGCGCAACACTGCGCTGCAGAACCTGCTCCTCAACGAAGACAACGGCGACAACGAGCAGTCAGCGACACTCCGGTCGTGGGAGTACGGCGTGTACGTCCGCGACCAGTTCCAGTTGACACGCAAGATTACGGTGTCGGCCGGCGTGCGTTGGGAGTACTACCCGGTGCCGCAGCACGCGGATCGTGGCATCGAGCTCTTCGACCTCAAAACGAACCTGCTCAACATGTGCGGTCTCGGCAGCAATCCGATCGATTGCGGCATCTCGGTGCAGAAGAGCCTGTTTACACCGCGCGTGGGAGTGGCGTACCGTCCGAACGATTCGCTGGTGTTCCGCGGCGGGTTCTCGCGCAATCCGCAGAACGACAACATGATCGGCACGCGCATGCGCAACTTCCCGGTCAACGTGCAGATCAACGAAGTTGGGGCCACGACCTTCACGCCGGTCGGCAGCTTCAGCAGCGGTTACCCGATTCTCCCGATCCTCGACTTGTCGCAGCCAACGATGGCCGTGCCCTCGGGCGTGGCGATCACCAGCAACGAGGTCGGGGATTACTCACGAGGCGTCATCACGACGTTCAACGCGACCGTGCAGAAGATGCTGCCGCACGCCTTCAGCGTGCAGGTTGGCTACGTTGGCAACCGGCAGCGCGAGATCGCGCGCAACCAGAACCTCAACTACAGCCAGATCGGCGGCGGTAATGCCAGCCTGCCGTACAACCAGGTGGGGCTCGCCAACGGCTTCAGGTCGACTGCAGCCGTCAATATCGTGAGGCCCCAAGGACAAGTCAACTACGACTCGTTGCAGGCGAACGTCACACGGCGGCTGACCAACGGCCTTGCGGTGACAGGGTCCTACACGTACGCCCGCGGAATCGACTGGTTTGCGGGTGGCATTCTGATTCCCGAGTACTGGGGGCTGAACAAGGGCACGCAGGGCGGCAACACGCCGCACAAGCTCGATGTGTCGATGATGTACGAGTTGCCATTTGGCGAGGGCAAGCCGTTCCTGAACGAGGGGGGCATTGCGGCCGCGATCGCCGGCGGATGGCAGGTGAATTCGTACT
>JAMQPK010000184.1 GCA_023717525.1 Vicinamibacterales bacterium
ACCTGCGCTACGGCTCCCGCTTCGATCCTCAGGATATGGAAAAGGTGGAATCAGTGCCAGCCGGACTCCTGGGTAGGATTCGCCTCGTCGCGCAGTGATCGTGCTACTATCCCCAAAACTTTAGCGGTAAAGGAGCGACCCGTTTCGGTCTCAGGGATGCAGTTCGGGGTACGGCTTTACTGGTAGCGGAACATTGAAGATTGAAGATTGAGACATTGAAACATTCAATTCCTCAATCTTCAATCCCTCACTCTTCAATATAGAGGCGCTTATGAAACGCATGACACGAATCGCCCTGGTCGCGGGAATACTCGGGCTGATCGCAGTACTGCACATTGACGCGCGCCTGCGGGCGCAAGGCCCCGGCCGCATGCAGGTCTGGGCGCCGATGCCCGAGAAGCCCAACCCGTATGTCGCACCGCATAAGCCTGTCACCAGGATCTCGGAATTGCTCGCAAAGCATAAGGGCGAGCAAAGCTGGACCGAGCTCGTCGTCAACGACAACTTGTTCCACGGCGAATACATTGCCATGGCGCCTGGAGCACAGACCCCGCGACGGTTCCATCAGGACAACCGCGCGTTCTGGTTCGTGCAGGACGGGCAAATCCGCTTCACGATCGAAGGACAGCAGCCGTTTATCGCATCGAAGGGATTTCTCGTGCAGGTGCCGAAGCGCCTCGTCTACAGCATGGAGACTGTGGGAGACCGGCCCTCGCTCCGTTTCGAAGTGACGATGGCCAATTCCCACACGATGTATCCGGCCGACGAAACGCCGGCGCCGGAAAGAGGCGTGAAGTACATCAGGACGAGCGTCGTGAGCGCGAAGGGCTCGTATGATGCGGCCAATGTTCCCTACATCGACTACAACCAGGTGATTGCCGGGCATCCACTGACGAAGAAGAATCCTACGCAGTTTGTCGGCGATTCACACGACGGCGGCTACATCAACGTCGGCATCGTCAATATCCTGCGCGGCAACCCGCTCACGCAGGCACCGGCGCGAGAAGACGATCTGGGGCATTTTCACCTGACCGGGCCGGAGTTCTGGTTCATTCTTGAAGGACAGATGGAGCTCAAGATTCCATCGATGCCCGCGCTGGTGGCCGAGCAGGGAGACATCGTCTACGCACCCGCGCAGACGTGGCACCGTCTGCGTTTCGCGGGAAAAGAAATGGCCACGCGGCTGGCGATTGTCGGGTACGAGAACTCACACGTCTATCAGCCGAGTGAAGCCGGACAATGAAGAATCTGAAATTTGAAATTTGAAATTTGAAATTTCAGATTATTTGTAGCGGAACTCCATGATCGCGCCGGGATTGGCGTACTCGAGCGTTGACTTGCCAGATAAATCTGTCGTGCGGCCGAGCCCGGCGGGATCGGTCGCGAGATAGAACGTTCGCGCGTCAGGCCCGATGGCCATGTCGCGATACCGGTTCTGCGTCCTGAAAAGTTCTTCGTTCGGTCCGACCACCGACTGCCCGTCTTCAGCCAGCTTCATCCGATACACGAGACCCCGCGTCATGCCAGGCAGGAGCAGCGAGTTTGCCCATCCCGGAATGGCGTTCGTGCGCGCAGCGTACATCTCGAGGCTGCTCGGCGCGATCGTCGAGCTGCCGCCCGTCTGAGGGTCGTATCGTTCATCGGGTGTGAAGAACGTGCGAATCGGCGGCACAAACGTGCCTTTCCATTCCGACTCCTTGTGCTTCGGCACCTCGGGCGGCACGCCGTACTCGGTGAACTTGAGCGTCGCGCACGGGGGCGTCGTGGTGTGCGACCAATCGGCGAAGACGTACGTGCGGTCGTCCTTGTAGCCGGCGACGTACGGCCAGCCGTAGTTGCTGCCCGCGACAATCCGATTGACCTCGTCATCCGTGCCGGGGCCATGCTCCGATTCGTACAGGATTCCCGTCGGGCCGAACGCCAGGCCTTGAGGATTCCGATGACCGTACGAGTAGATGTGACTTCTGACGCCGTTGATAACCGGGTTGTCTGAAGGAACTGTCCCGTCGGGATTCAGGCGCAGGAGTTTTCCGGAATACGTCGACCAGTCCTTTGCCAGCACGGCCGACGCCGCCGGCAGATCCTGTGCACGGTTGGGCTTGCAGTAGTTCTGAAGCCAGTTGGCGCCGTCATCCCCGCGCGACAGGTAGAGCTTCTGATCCGGGCCGAACGCCAGGCGGCCGCCGCCGTGGTCGTCGTTCGCCGGCAGGTTCGTGAGGAGGTCGACGGGGTCGACGAGTGTGTGTGCCGTGGCGTTGTAGGTATAGCGCCGCAGTTTCAGCTTTCTCGACAGTGCCGTACCCGGATCAGCATCGTAGGTATAGGCGACGTAGACGTAGTCGCGTCCCGCGCCCTTCAGCAAATCGGGATGCAGCGCCATGCCGAGCAACCCTTCGTGCCAGCTCGTGCCCGGGTAAACCTCTGCAATCCGCACCGCGAGTGTGACGGCGCCATCGGCGGGGTTGATTCTGACCACTCGGCCGGCGGTGCGCTCCGTCACCCAAAGATAACCATCGGGCCCCCAAATCACTTCCCAGGGCCCCGCGAGACCCGTCGCGACGACGCGAACGGAAAACGCCTGCTGTGTCGATCCCATCGCCTGAAAAAGGGTTCCGAGGAGTGCGGCGGTCAGAATGAAATAGCGCAACATTGTCGCCTCTGGTTAGTGCTGATGACGATGGTCGATCTGGACCCTGGGTTTGTCAGCATCCTGCTTCGAGTTGAGTTTCTCGTTGAACGTGCGGGCCGACGCGGTGCTCGCGTCGCGTTTCGCTTCTGAGTTCACGGCGAAGGAGGAGATCAGTTGTTCGACCGATTCGGCCGCGCAGGCAGGGCAGACGGCCTGCTGCGATTGGCGGAGGATCAGGAGCTCGAACAGGTGGCCGCAGGCGAGACACCGGTATTCGTAGAGCGGCATGATCTTGTATAAGACCTTATATACCAAATATACGGGGCCTGTTGCGGATGTATGATCCAAGGGTGATGAGGAATTCGAACCGGATTGCGGTGGCGGCACTCTGGGCGCTGGCCCTGGCGTTGCCGCGCCCTGCCGCGGCGCAAACCGATCTCGAGCGGGCAAGGGCGTTCTATAACGCTGGACAGTTCGACGATTCGATTACCGCCGCCACGGCGGCCAGCGCCAAACCGGCGGCCGCGAATTCGGCACGGTTGATTATCGCGCGGGCGCGGCTCGAGCGATTCCGGCGTCAGGGCGAACCGAAAGAACTCGAGACGGCGCGCGCCGAGTTGATTTCGCTGAAGCCCGGCACACTGGCGCCCCAGGAAGCGATCGAGTGGCAGATTGGCGTCGGCACGGCGCTCTTTCTGGAGGATCAACTGGGTCCTGCTGCTGAAGCATTTGCGACACTCCTGCCGTCGGCGCGTACGCGTCTCAGCCCGGAGGAATTTCAGAAGCTGCTGGACTGGTGGGGCACGGCCGTTTCGAGACTCGCGGAAAGCCTGACTGGCAGCTCCCGGACGCGCATTTACGAAAACCTTCGTGTCGACTCGAGGGGCGAGCTCGAGCGGAATCCGTTTTCACGAGCCGCGACGTATTGGGCGGTCGTCGCCTCGCGCGGGGCGGGAGACCTCGACGCGGCGTGGAACGCGGCGGTTGCCGGGTGGATTCGTATGAGCGGGCAGCCGGATGGGCACCAGATCCAGAATGACATCGACACATTCGTCACGCGCACGCTGATTCCCGAGCGCGCGCAGGCTCGAACCGGCCAGAGGCTCGATGCCAAACCCACCATCGCGGAAATCACTGCGCTGAGCGACGAATGGCGCGCCGTCACTGAACGTTGGAGCGGAGAACGCTAGACGTCGCCCCGGGCCGTCGCTTCAGAAGTACAGCTTCACGCCGAGTTGGATGATTCGAGGATCGCGCGCGGCGTTGTACTCCCCGAAAAACTGTCCCGGGGGAGCCGTCGATCCCGCGGGACGAGTGTTGTTCGTCAGCTGAAGATTCTTGTAGTCGTTGAAGATCGCTGCGCCAGTGGCGCCCGTCGCCGTAGTCACATTGACCGTGCGGTTGACACCTGAGAACTGTGTGATGTTGAGGAAGTTGAACATCTCCAGCCGAAACTGGAGCGTGCGCCGCCCACCGCTACCGATGAGGAAGTTCTTGAAGACCGACAGGTCGTGCGTGTTGAAGCCGGGATTCCGAAGGTACATCCGCGAGTACGGGCCAGGGTCGTTGATACCCGGGAACCCGAAGGCGGCCAGATCGATCTCGTTCGCCGCACCCTGCGCGTCGCCTGTCACCCGGAACCTCGGCTGCTGGCCGGCTGAGTTGCCAGCCGAGTAGGTGCCGACCAGCCGGTTTCCGGCGTCCTGTCCGGCAACCGTGTAAGCGAGCTCCGCAGGATTTCCCGAAGCGACGAGCGAGATTCCGGAAATCGTCCAGTTGTTGAGAAGAGCCCGCGCCAGCGCGCCGTCCCCTAGCAGTTTGCCTCCCTCTGGCACCGTCCACACATAGTTGGCCACGAAGTAGTGTGTACGGTCGAAGTCCGCCAACGCGTAGTCGAAGGCTTGCGGATCCTGATAGTGAATGAACGTGTCGGTGGTCGATGACGTGGTCTCCGCACGAGAAAGCGTGTAGGAGAGGCCGAAGGTCAACCCTCCGGCAAATCGCCGCTGCAACGCCGCCTGCAGCGAGTTGTACGACGACCTGCCCGCAAGTGTCGTGTAGAGAATGTCAGCGTATCCCGGGTACGGCCGCAGAAAGTCGACGGGCAACGCCGTCGCACCACTGAACGACAGGCCTGCGTCGCGGTGGGCTTGCGGCAGGTTCGACTCTACGTCGGGGATCACGCCGTTTGCGTAGACCGTGGGGTTCTGCGCCGATCGCTGAAAGGTTGTCCCGTAGGGCAGCGCGTTGAGGTTTTGTCGCTGAGGGTTGTTGCGGGACTGCGTGCCCACGTATGCCACATCGACGAGGATCCCCTTGCCGAGGTTCCGCTGGAGGCCGACGCTGTAGCTGTAGATGATCGGCCACTTGGCGTTGGAATCGATGCCGAACACGTTCGAGGGAGACAGGGCTCCCGTCGTACCGCTCGAGATGTCCTGCAGAAAACCATTCACGAGCGTGGGCTGCGTGATGGCGGGAGGATTGGTGGCGCCGCCGGACACGAGGCTCCGGTACCGATCGATGGTGACGCCGAAGCCACCCCGGACGACCGAGTTGCCGCTGCCGTTCGGGTCCCACGAAAAACCGAGCCGCGGCTGCGGCATGATGGGACTTGACTCGATGCCTCCCGCGGGATACCCATTCACCGTCTGGCCGAGCCCGTTCGTCGGGTCGCCAGCGCCGGGCACCAGCTTCCCTACATAGAGAGCAGGAAGCGTGTTTGCGAGCGTGGGAGTCCCGGTGAACGCGGGATCCACGGCTCGATACGTGGCCTGCGTGGCTGTGCACGTTGCCGCGCCAACACAGGCCGGCCGGTAAAGGCGCGCCGCCTTCGACCGGTCGAACAGATCCGGATTGAAGAAGCTCTCGGGACCCGCATTGTTGTGGAAGGGCTCGTAGTAGGAGAGCCGGACTCCCAGATCGAGGGTGAGGCCCTTCGCGGCCTTCCAGGTGTCTTGCACGTAAGCGGAAATATCCTGGTAGAAATAGTCCTGGTTCACTTTCTGGCTCGCTTGGAAGTACTGCGTGTACACGCCGAGAAGCGCGTTCGCGAATGGGTACCCCGTGTTGAGCGGGTTGTTGGCGTCGTTCGCGAAGCTGATATTGCTCTCGACCGGCGACTGCGAGTTACTGGCGTTCGACGCCCGCTGGTAGTAGAAGCCAGCCTTCAGCGTATGGTTGCCGGTTGTCTTTATCAGGCTGTCGGTGAACGTGTCGATCGTAAAGTGCTGGGAGAATGCCGTTCCGCCGATGTTGACGTTTGCCACGGTGGGTACGCTGGCGATGCCGGCGAAACCTAAGGCGGGGATATAGTCCCCGGGGTTCGCGCTTGCGAAGATCAGCGGCGTGCTGATCCCGGTCACCGCACGGCTGACTTTGTCGTCCGCGGGAGCAATGCTGACTCCTCCGCGGCCAGCGCCATAGGTGAACTCATTCGTCATCGTCGAGCTGAGGTTCGAGGTGAGCGTGAAGGACAGCGTGTTGCCTGGCCCATTGGCGCGGATCGTTTCGGTAACGGGCCAGTTCCAACTGGCCAGGGTGGTGCCGTACGCAAACCGCTGTTCGTCGCGGTTGTGCACAAACCGCCCGCTCAATCGAGAGTTCACCGCCAACTGCCAGTCTACCCGGACGATGTCCTCGCGGCGTGGATATTGGCTTGGCACCTGGGATGAATAGTTGTACGCGTTGCCGCCCTGAGGCGCGTTGGGTGCGGGCATGAAATTCAGTATTTTTTGTCCGACGCCGTAGAACCGGTTCGATGGGATGACGTTGCCGGGGAACGGTTGGCCCGTCAGCGGGTCCCGGACGACAACCGGCTGGCCCGCACCATCAACACTCTGCGAGAAGTCCCCGTTGCGTTCGAGGAGCGTGGGGACGCGGATGTTCATCGACGCCTGCTGGGGAACCAGCTGGTCGTAGTACTCCTGCGCCGCAAAAAAGAACATCCTCCGATCGCCACTCGTGCCCAGGACGGGCACAGGACCACCGAGATCCCAGCCCGAGTAGTTGAAGCGGTACAACGGTTTGGGGAAACCTGAGCTGGCGCCGCCTCGCGCGTTGTTAAAGAAGGTGTTCGCATTCATGCTCTCATGCCGGCGGAAGTACCGGAGGCCGCCTTGCAGCTCGTTCGTCCCGCCCCGTGTCGTGAGGGCGACGACGCCACCACCAGCGCGGCCGTACTCGGCCTGGTAGTTGGATGTCAGGACCTTCACCTCCTGCAGCGCGTCCGGGTTCACCGATACGAGACCCCCGGTATTGTTGCCAAGATTCAGGTTGGTGACGCCATCGATCGTGTACTCGTGCTGCTCGTTCCGAGTGCCGTTGACGGTGAAGCTTCCCACCACGTTCGTGACCGTGGAGGTCGTCTGCGTGCCGCCGGCGATGACTCCTGGAATCGTCTTCATCAGATCGACAACGTTGCGCCCGTTGAGAGCGATGTCGCGAAGCTGCTTATTGGTGACGAGGTCGGAGCGTTCTCCCGATCGCGTCTGAACCTGCAGGAGCCCGGCATCCGCCACGACAGCGACCGTTTCGGAGAGGTTGCCCACGTCGAGCACCATGATGCCCACGCTGACCTGAGAAGCCGTGGGCAGGATCACCCCGCTTCTGATGGCCTTCTTGAACCCGCTGAGTTCGGCCGTCACGCTATAGGTGCCAGGCGGCAGCTGGGCAAAGACGAACATCCCCCTTTCGTTCGACGGCACCGAGCGCGTTACGGCGAGCGTCGGATTCTCCGCCGTGACCGTGGCTCCAGGAAGCACCAGCCCGCTCTGGTCGTGCAGCGTGCCGCTGATAGTTCCCGCTCCGGTCTGCGCGTTCGCCACGCCCGCCAGTGAGACGAAGAATGCGAGTGCTGTGAGGGCTCTCATGGAATTCGCCACTGCTTCCTCCTGTGGAACACCGCGGTTGTTCGGGTGCGTAATGCTGCAGCCAGTGGACCTTCACGGCAAGAGGAATGTGTGAAAAACAGAATGGTTCGCAGGACGAAACGTTTCAGGCGGTCTTCCGCCGGGGCCAATCACGGCAAAAAGTCAGATCTGACGCTCGTGCAGTGTCGGGGTCAGAGTTTCATACTGCGTAACGCGGTGCTCTAGCGGAGTCCTTCGGCGAGCGCCTCGGCCTTTTCCACAGACGACTGCGCCAGCATCAGATTGTTCACCTTGGCTGCGGTATGCGCCTGTGACAGAAATCGGCGAGCCGAGTCGAAGTCGGCCTGCTTACCCGCATTCAGACGCCGGCGATCGATGGCGTCCAGTTTCTGCTTCGTTCGGTCGAGGGCCTCGCTCAACTGCACAGGCGTCAGCGTTTTTGCAGCTGTGCCGGCCGGCTTGAGCTCGGCCGCCGGCGACGGAGGCATTGAATCGGGCGGCACGGCGGCCGGTCCCGCGGGTGTTGCGGGCACTGTCGACGAGGCAGCCGCCGGCGACGAGGATGGCTGTGCAGGCGGCGTCAGCGGACGTACCACCGGCGTTGAACCCACCGGGCGTTCGGGCGGCGGCTCGGGCGTGGGAACAGGGTCGATGGCCGCTTTTGGCGGCGGCTCCGGAATCTGGAGTGGAACAGCCGCCGACGATTGCGTCGGATTCGAGGCGCAGCCGCATATGAAGGCGAGTGCGATGCCGGCCAATAGTCTCGTCACGTCTTTCTTGGTCCTTACGGCAGTATCACTCATTTCGCGGCAGGAGCAGCCGGAAAGTCGTGCCGCGATCCTGGGTCGATTCGACTTCGATCTCACCGCCATGCAATTGGACGATGCGGTAGACAATTGACAGTCCGATGCCGGTGCCTTCCGGCTTGGTCGTGAAATACAGGTCGAAAATTCGCTCGAGGTCGGCCGCTGGAATGCCCGTTCCTGTGTCCTCGACGGTCAACGCAACCCGGCGGTCCTTGGCCAGCGTCGCGCCCATCTTCAGCGTACCGCCTTTGGGCATTGCCTGGCACGCATTCAGTGCCAGGTTGAGGAGCGCCTGGCGCAATAGCGCCGGATCGGCTTCCAGACGAGGCAACTTGGTGGGCACGGCCGTCCGGCTCAAAATCCCGCGGCGCGTCAGGTTGGGTTCGATGAGCGCAAGCACTTCGGCGATCAGCGCCTCGACGTTCACAGGCTGAAGCTGAAGTTCTTCGGGCCGGATGAAGCGGACGAAGCCCGTGATGACTTCATCGAGCCGTTTAATCTCGGCGCCGATCACGTCGAGGTGTTCGCAGGCGCCGTCGAACTCTGTCGCCGGCCGATCGCCACCTTCGACGCGCAGCACGGCTCCGACGGGCGCATGCGCATCCCGCTGCTGGCGGAGGAGCTTCTCCCTGACGAGCTCGAGATGGATCGCCATGGCGTTCAGGGGGTTGCGCACCTCGTGTGTGACGCCGGCCATCAGCCGCCCGAGCGAGCGCGACGCAAGCTTCTCGCTGATCGCCTTGAACGATTCACCCACGCCTTCGAGCTCTTCGTCGTTTGGCAGATCGATGTTGCCGATCCGCTCGCCACGTCCCAGTTTGGACAAGCCTGTGTTGATGATGTGGATCGGGCGCAGAATGCGCCGCGCGAGCACCAGCCCCACAAATAGCGCCGCACCGGACAAGAGCAGCGTGGCCCAGAGCATCGGGAGAATGGCGTGGGCGAGGTCGTTCCTGACGAGCACGGGAGAGAGGCCGACGCGAATCGCGCCGAACGGATGCTCGCCAAGTTGAAGCGGCAGTGCGACGTCGAGGCTGCGGTCGGCGTAGATGCTGCGAACCTGGGCCATCGTGCCGGCGTCGAGCACGGCTGACAGATCTTCGCCCGGTTCCAGCCGTTGCCCTTCGAGAGCGGGGAAGCTGTGCGCGATGGCGATGCCGTCATTGTCGACCACCGCGGCGTACGTAACGTTGCGTCCGTAGGCTGCCGTCGATTCCAGGATCGATCGGATGCCCTGATCGGTCTGCAGCGCTACGACAGGATCGCCACCGGCCGCGATCACGTCACGGGCCCGCTGATACACCATGCGGCCGAGCAGCTCGCCGATGCTGCGGCTGTCCTCGAGCCCGACCCGTGCCAGGTTGGCCAGATGCTGGATGCTGAGCACGGTCATGGCGAGCGCAATCAGCGAGGTGACGGCTGCCGTTTGCCTGGCTCGAAGACTGGCGCGCATGATGGCTAGGGCTTCTCTTCCGCTTCCTGCCTGAACCGTTTCAGCTTGTTGTGCAGCGTCTTGACGGTGACGCCAAGGATTTCGGCCGCTCGAGTCTTGTTGTCGCGGGTATGCGCGAGCGTCAGCTCGATCAACCGGCGCTCGGCCTCATCGACGGTCATGCCGGCGGCGAGGCCGGCCGCTTGAATCGACGGTGGCGGAGGCCCGGACAGGTCGACTGGCAGTTGTTCCGGCTCGATGAAATCGCTGCTGCTGAGAATGACGGCGCGCTCGATGACGTTGCGCAGCTCGCGAATGTTTCCGGGCCAGGCGTACTGCTGGAGCAGACGCGACGCTGCGGGCGACGCCGCGCGCACGGAACGTCCGTTGCGCGCGTTGAATTCGGCAATGAACGTCTGTACCAAAAGCGGAATGTCCTCTGTCCGCTCGCGCAGTGGCGGCACGCTGATGCCGATGACGTTGATGCGATAGTACAGATCCGCGCGGAGCTTCCCTTCCTGAACAGCCTTTGCCGGGTCGAGGTTCGTCGCGGCAATCAGCCGCACGTCGACCGCCTGTTCCTTCTGGCCGCCCAGTCGCCTCAGCGTCCGCTCCTGAAGCACGCGCAACAGCTTGGTTTGAATCGCGGGCGATGTCTCGGCAATCTCGTCGAGAAAGAGCGTGCCGGTGTGCGCCAGCTCGAAGCAGCCGGCGCGCCGATCGACGGCGCCTGTAAAGGCGCCCCGTTCGTGGCCGAAGATTTCGCTCTCGAGCAGCGACTCGGGGATCGCCGCGCAATTGATCGCGACGAACAAGTGCGACGGCCGCCCGCTCAGCTCGTGGATGGTCTTGGCGACCAGTTCCTTGCCGGTGCCCGATTCGCCGTAGATGAGCACCGACGCGGCGGTTGGTGCGGACTGTTCAATGGTGCGGTAGACCGCGCGAATCGAGGGCGCATTGCCAACCAGCGGGCCGAATCGGCCTTGCTCCTGAAGCTGATGCCGCAGACCTGCGACATCGCGCAGGGCCCGCTGACGCTCAGCGACGTGTCCCAGAAGCCCCCTCAGGCGCTGCGGGTCGACAGGCTTGGTGAGGTAGTCGAACGCGCCGTCCTTCATGGCCGACACGGCCGTTTCGACGCTGCCCTGAGCGGTAATCAGCACGAAGGTGAGATCTGAGAGCTGGTCTTTCACCCGGCGCAGCAACTCGAGACCGTCCATCCGCGGCATCACCATGTCTGCAAGCACGGCAGACGGGCGATAACTCGTGATCCGCTCCAGTCCTTCCTGGCCGTCGGCCGCACCTTCGGCCTCGTGGCCCCAGGCACGGACCAACTCGGTCAGCCCACGCCTGGCTGCCGCATCATCTTCGACAATGAGCACTCGCATGTACTTTCAGAATACGCCAGATGGGGCGGGACGTGCGCGAGAG
>JAMQPK010000188.1 GCA_023717525.1 Vicinamibacterales bacterium
TCTTGCCGTCGAACAGGAGCTGCCACCCCTGCGTCTTCTCCTGCGCCGTAAGCGTATTCGCGTTCTGTCCAAACACCGGCGCGGTGCACAAGAGTAGTGGGAGCATCGAAAGCAGGACACGGCTTCTCGTCATCGGCTTACCCTCCATCTGTTCAGCATTGTCGTTTTCAAGGAAGTGAGATCTGCACTCCTGCGCGCACGGCGCGCGGAAGACCGAGCGTGAGAATCGGCGTGCGCCCGACGTCGTACTCGCTGTTGAAAATGTTCTCCACAGCGGCAAACAGGCTCGCCTTCCGGGTAAGCGCTCGCCCAGCGAAAATGTCCAGCACGGTCGCGCGGCGCAAAGTGAACAGGTTGAGATCGTCTTCAAACTGCGATCCGGTGATGCGAAGCTGGCCCGACGCGGTCCACGGGCGGCCGTCGTAGCGGATGCTCAGGCCAACGTTGTACTCGGGTACCTGCGGCACGCGGTTGCCCTGGAGACTCGTGTCACCTTTGAATCGCGCGTCGATAATCGCGCTGCTGAAGCGGACCGACAGCGAGGCCGGTAGACGCACATCTCCTTCGAACTCAACGCCGGTTGACTGCAGCCTGTCGGCGTTCTGCCGCTGTTTGATGATCAACGCCGGCGTCGTCGAGAGCGTGACGTTGGTGATCACGTCATCGAGCACGTTCCAGAATCCCGTGACGCGTGCCGACAGATTGCCGCGCGCCATCAACAGACCGCCGTCGGCGCCCTTCAGCCGCTCCGGCCGGAGCGCTTCGTTATGATTCGTTTGCGTGTTGCCGGCCCGGAAGTCTCGATACAGCTCGTTCAATGTTGGTGCGCGGAAGCCGCCGTACGCCGAGCCCCGAAGTGAGAACCCGCTGCCCATGCGATACGAGAACGATGCGCGCGGATTGAACGACCCGAGTGTCTTGTTGTAGCTGGTGTTCTGAGATTCGGTGTGCCATCCGTCACCGTGTCCGCTGACCACCACCGTCAGCCGTTCGTTCACCGTCATGGTGTCCTGCGCGAACGCCGATCCAACCTGCTGCTTCCCGCCTTCGTCGGATGCGCCAAGAATCTGGCCCTGCGCCAACCGGATCTCCTGCGTATGGCCCTTGATGAACTTCGCTTCGACGCCCACGAGCACGGAGTGGCGCCCGATCGGCCGGATCCACTGCACTCCGGCACCTGCAAAGCTCGTGGGCACGCGCTGAATGCGATTCAGGTCTTCTGTCGTCCGATCTGCCGAAACGGCCGAGAACGTCTGGTCGTAGCCTTGCGTTCCACCAAATACGCGCCCAGACAGGAGGCCGCCGCCCAGGCTGCCCGCGACTTCACCCGATCCCTGTCGTGCCGCCGTACGATTGATCACAGCGGGCGTGCCGTTCTCGCGATCCTCCGAAAAAATGTTGCCGCGCGCGTGCACGTGCCAGCCGGAGGCCGCCTGATAGCCGACGAAGACCAGCCCGGATAGATGCGTCGACCCGGCTTTCGTATCGATAGGGCCGGCCCCTTTGATGCCGGGGTCCTGATCCTCGTCATCGGCCACCGTTCTGTAGCCCTCGGTCGAGAACCACTCACCCGCGGCGTTGTAGTTCCAGCCGCGAGTATGGCCGGCTGCAAGCCCGGACGCGCGTCCGGTCCCGAGGCCGCCGCCTTCGACAAGCGCACGCGCCGACGTGCGGTTCGGGCGCAAGGTCAGGATCTGAACCACGCCGCCGACGGCGTCCGCGCCATACAGATCGCTGCCGCTGCCACGCTCCACCTCGATGCGATCGATCGCGACTTGCGGCAGCTTGTCCCAGTAGACCCAGCCGCCGAATGCATCATTCAACGGCACTCCGTCGGCCAGCACGAGCGAGCGGCTCGCTCCCGTCCCGCCGAGGCCGCGAAGCGTGATTCCCTGTGCCGTCGGATTGGAGACGCGAGAGGACGTGCGGCGAAACAAGGTGAATCCCGGCACGAGCTTCAGCGCGTCGTCGATGGTCATCGCCGCACTCGTGAGCAACTCGGATGATGGAAACACGACCATCGTGACAGCAGGATCCGAGCGCGGCATGTCGGAGCGCGACGACGTGACGTTCACCGCCTCGAAAAATGGCGAAGGTTGCAGCCTGATCTCTACGTTGCGGTTGCCGACCGCCGCCTGCGCAATCGCAGGTGCGAAGCCCGCTGCCGTGACGATGAGACGGGCATCTCCGCGTGCATCGATCGTGAACTCGAAGTGACCATCGCTCGTTGTGTGGATTTCATTGACCATCGTTCCCGACATTTCGAGGCGGACCGTCGCGCTGGGAACGGGTGCGCCCGAAGGGTCGAGAATCGTCCCTGCAATGAGAAGCGCCGAAAGAAGGGGTTGCACTGCCTAGAGTGTAGATCGGCTACAATCCGCCCATGCACCGAGTAATAACCGCCATTTTCGCGTTTGCGGCCATCGCGCTCATCGGCTCCGACGCAGGTTCGGCAGCGGCCTTCCAGGCGCCCGCCGCCTCCGCCGCGAGCGACGGCAGGCTCGTCGTGTTCGGCGATGTCACGCTGTTCCTCGGCAAGCCCGGGGCACCAGGCAACTGTGCGCTGCAGAGCCGCTTCAAGCGGGGAGAGCCTGTTGGGTTCCGCGCGATTGCCATTGATCCCGTGACAGGCGAGAGAGAGCCATCGGCCCAGTTCGTCGTCCATCTGACGTACGGAGGCCAGACGCAGGATGTCCCGATGCGCTACCGCGCCACTGCAGCACAACCTGAGCGTCAGTTCTGGGTCGCCAAGTGGATTGTGCCCGCGACGGCGCCGACCGGAATCGTTCGCTACACGGTGACGGCGAAAGACAAGAACGGCCGCACAGGCGAATGGAAACCGTTCGTCGTCGAAGACTCGCAAGTCACGATCGTGGAGTGAAGCTCACCCTTTCTGCGATCGTCCTCGTCACGCTTGTTGGGGCGTCCGCATGCAGGCGCGACGCTCCAGCACCGACCAAATCCGCTCCGGCCGACCCGCCCAGAAAACTGACGCTCATCCATTCCGCAGCCGGGAAACCCGTTGCCGGAACGGACGTCGAAGCGACGGCTGAGGGCCTGCCGCCCCACCGCAAGGTCGATCTCGTCTGGGGAACCGTGGATGGCGGCTGGGTGATCGAAGATCATTTCCGCTTTCGTGGAAAGCGCTTCACGGCCGCGACCAGGACGTTGAGCCAGGCAGTGGTCGATGCCGATGGCCGGCTCTCGGTTCGCTTCAAGGTGCCCGAGGACTACGGCGGCGTCCACGAAGTCATGGTGTCGGATCACGGCGTGACGCTTGCGCAGGGTGGCATCGAAGTCAGTCCGACGTTCCAGATGTCGCCCTCTGAGGGCCCTGTCGGAACGCCGATCGAAATCCGCGTCACCGGGCTCGGGTGGCGCACGCTCGACAGCACGTGGGTCGTGAACTGGGACAACCGCGAAGTGGGCTGGGTGTCGGCAACCGACACGCGCGGGACGGCCACGGCACGGTTTCGCGCTACGGGCCCCGTCGGCGACCATCCGATCAAGGTCTACACGGGATACATGGGACAGGGCTACTTGAACTACGAGCAGGCGCCAAACGCGTACCTGCCGAGACCTGGATTTGTCTTTCGCGTGACTTCGGGAACAGCCGTCACAGCTTCCGCGCACGCAGAGCCCTATCAACGCGTGCCGGCGCAACAACAAGAAGCCGGGAAAGCCGCGATCGCAGTAAGCCCTGCGCAAGGTCCAATACTGACGCGTGCATCAGTAGCGGCCAGTGGTCTTCCCGCCGGCGTGCAACTGTCGCTCGTCTGGGGAACGCAGGCCGGCAGCCGGGTGACCGAGGCGGGCTTTTCGCCGAAAGAGACCGATCTGGCAAGAGTGAAGGCGGACGCGAACGGACAGCTCAACATTCCGGTGATCATCCCCGACGACCTCGGCGGCCGCCACACACTGTCGATCAGGTCCGGCGACAAGACGCTCGCGGAAACCATCTTCGTCGTGGAGACGAGCATCGTCAGCATCTCGCCCACATCCGGTCCGGCTGGAACTCCGGTCTCTATTCATTTGAAAGGCGTCGGCTGGACGGACTTCGACAACATCTACGTGGCGACGTACGACAACGCCTACATGGGATATGCCTGCGGGTTCAACAGTCAGGGCGATGTGGTCGTGAACTTCACGGCGGCCGGCTCACCTGGCGTGCACCTCATAGATTTCTACCCGGGAATCTATCAAGGTCCTCCCGAAGGCCAGCAGCTGTACCGCCTCCCCCAGCTCACGTACGCAGACGATCACCCGGGGAACAAGATCCCGGCGCTTCGATTCGCCTTCGAGGTGACGCGTCCGTGAAGCTCAGGCGCACGCTGGCACCGGTAGCGATGTTTGCAGTCGTGCTGGCCGCAACCGTGGCAGGGCGGGCGCAGACCATCGCGCCCGCAGGCCTGCGCGAAGCGACCGTGCTGCTGAACCGCTATGTCGCCGAGCAGCGGATTGCCGGAGCGGTGGCGGCCGTGTCGAGACGAGGACAGACCGTCTATCTCGAAGCTGCCGGCGTGCAGGATCTGCAGACGCGTACGCCGATGACGGCGCGATCGCTCTTTCGCATCTACTCGATGACGAGGCCGGTGACTGCGGTCGCGGTGATGATACTGCACGAAGAAGGCCGCTTCGGCCTCGACGACCCTGTTGCCAGGTTCATCCCCGAGTTCGGGAACGTGCTCGTGGCCACGGCAGAGAGTGCCACGCCACGCGCCGCGGCGCGACCGATCACCGTGCGAGATCTTCTTCTGCACACGTCGGGTCTCCAGCCCCGGACATCGGAAATCTATCAGCGAGAGCGCGTGCGATCGCGAACCATCACCATGGCGCAGTTCATCGCCAACCTGGTGCGCGTGCCTCTGATGGAGGACCCCGGCACACGGTACCGCTACAGCGAAGGAACGACTGTGCTGGGGCGTTTGGTGGAGATCTGGTCGGGTCAACCCTTCGAGCGGTTCCTCGACGAGCGCATTTTCCGTCCGCTCCGCATGACCGACTCGATGTTCTGGGCCGCCACGGCTGAACACCGCGCGCGGCTTACAACGGTGTACGGCCCCGCCAATGGCGGCCTCACACAAGTCGAAACAGAGACGCTGCCATTCACCGAGCGTCCGACGCTCATCGAAGGAGCTATCGGACTGCTGTCGACCGTGCCCGACTACTTACGCTTCGGCCAGATGCTCCTCAACAAGGGCGAGCTCGACGGCGTCCGCCTGCTGAGCGCAACGACGGTCGAAAGGATGACGAGGAACGGCTTGCCGGACAACGTGATGAAGACGCGCGCCGGATCGACAGGCTGGGGACTGGCGAACGTCGAAGTGCAGCCAAATGGCGAGTACGGGTGGGACGGCACGGCCGGGACGATCTTCTGGATCGATCCCGTGAAGGAAGTCGTGGCGGTGTTGATGACCCCGAGCCAGCCGTCGAACCCCGATCAAATCCGGCAGCAGTTCAAGGCCATCATTCAGAACTGATACCCGATCGAGTAGATGAAGCCCAAGCCACTGACGTCGACGTCGGTGTGCAGCGGCTCGGTCAGCCGGTTCCGCACGACGACGTCCTTGGCCGTGCCGGAGCGACGATTGAGTCCCGCGGCGAATTGGAACTTCGCCAGCGTCCCGCTGACGCCGATGCTCCACGACGCAAGGTTGACGTCGGTGAACACCTGATCCGCGTCACCGACCGGCGACTGGTTCGCGGCAAATCCGGCATGAATACGAAAGTCGCGATCGCGCATCACCTTCAGATGTCCGCCGAGCGCCACGTTGACGACGCCGTTTGACGCCGACGTCAGCCCGGTGAACGGCCGCGAGATCACGCTTGGCGGTCCTCCGGTGCCAGCGTCGCCGTAGATCAATGTGGGTTTGTCTGTGGCAAGCAGCGAATAGGCAGAGACTGGCGTGTACCCATGGACGTCGATCTCGATCTCCATCCGATCGCGGACGTACGCGGCGCCTCCCTGAAGCTCCCAGGGCAAGCGATATGTGAAACTTGCATCAGCATCAAAGAGCGACGCACCAAGCGAACCCACCCCGGCATCGAGCGTGCCGTCAAGCGTCACCGTTCCGTCCCGAATGATCGTGAGGCCCGGGGTCCGGATGGCGGCGCCGAAGCGAAATTTCGACGTATCGTACTGAACGCCCCCCTGCGTGCGGAGTTGCACAGCCGATCCGGAGGCGCGGGCAACGACGAGGAGCGTGCGAAGGCCCGCCGTATCGGCAATGCGGTCGCTCATGCTCTCGACCAGCCGCAACTCCATCATGGAAAATGCAAAGCCGCCGCCGATGCGCCACGCGCCGCCGCCCTGGTAGCCAACACCCACCGCCGCAATCCGGCGCGTAAACTCCGAACCGGACGAATAGGCGACGCGCTGCTGACCGTTTGGCACCGCGTCGATCCGTTCCGCGTCTGTTTGCTGCGTCCACGAATTCGTTGTGAGAACCGAAAAGCCGGCGGTGAGCCCGCCTCGCACATTAAATGAGAAACCCGCAAAATTCGGGAGTTGCTGCAGCGACCCTCCGTTGTTCGTCAGGGACAGCGGTGAGACCGACGTCCACTCGTAGACGCCGGCGCTGCCACTGATCTGAGCCGTCGTCTGGCGCGACAGACCCGCGGGATTGAACCAGGCTGCGGATGGATCTGATACACGGGCGGCGTAGGCGCTGCCCTCGAGTCCTCCAAACGGCCCGACAGGCACGCTGTCGTAGTTCGCCAGCACAAGGTTGGGTGGCGCGGTGGCGACTTGATCGACGGTCTGCGCCGACAAGGACTTCGGCATCGTAGACATGAGTGCGACAATCGACAATGTGAAAAGGGTCCGTCTTGTCATGGAGTCACCAACCATGCAACAGCAGCGCCGATTATGACGCAAAATTATGGTGGTATGCGTCGCGCCGCGGCAGCGACGAAGGAGGAAGGGTTATGGATTTCATCGTAACGATGGTGATTGGCGGCATTGTTGGCTGGCTCGCAAGTATGGTCATGGGGACGAACGCGCAGATGGGTGTTCTCGCCAACGTGGTCGTCGGGATCGTCGGCTCAATCCTTGGATTCTGGCTCGCCGGCGTGATTGGTTTGGCCGCCTACGGCGCAATCGCCACCTGGCTCGTGTCGGTGGCCGGCGCCGGTGTGCTCATCGCTATCCTGAAGGCGTTGGGGATTTTCAAATGAAGCACCTGGCCTCGAGAGATTATTGCAGGCAACGTATGTTGTGGCTATGATGCCCAGAACCTAGCACATGTTCATCGATGCCCGCACGCTCGCCGACGGCGCGACGCTCGAGGCCGACGTCTGCGTTGCCGGCGCCGGCGCCGCAGGCATGACGATCGCTCTCGACCTGCGCGCGGCAGGCCTCTCGGTTGTACTGCTCGAGAGCGGCGGACCGGAGCGCGTGGACGAGACGCAGGTTCTTTCCGAAGGACGGATGATCGGCATCGACACCTGGAATATTCGCGCGATGCGTATCCGCGCGCTGGGCGGCACTACCGGGCACTGGGCCGGTTGGTGTCGTCCATTGACGCCGCAGGACTTCGAGGCGCGGGATTACGTGAACCTCAGCGGCTGGCCCATCAAGTATTCAGATCTTCTGCCGTTTTACCGCCGCGCTTGTCAGACCGTCGAGATCGGCGAGTTCGACTGGAATTCGGCGGCCCGGGCAAAGGCAACCGGCAGACCGCTGTTGCCGGTCAGCGCGAACATCGATCAGCGCTACTACCAGTTCAGCCCGCCGACGCGCTTTAGCCGCGTGTACGCAGCGGCGCTGGAACAGGCTGCGGACGTGCGTGTGCTGACGTTCGCGAACGTCAGGGACATTCGCCTCAATCAGCAGCGCGGGCGAGTCGAGTCGTTTGACGGCCGCACACTGGAAGGCACGACGTTCCACGTGCATGCGGGCCGCTATGTCCTCGCTCTCGGAGGCATCGAAAATGCGCGCGTGCTTCTGGCTTCCCGCTCGCAGCAGCCCGAAGGCGTCGCCAACGGACACGGCAACGTGGGCCGTTACTTCATGGAGCATCCGCACTACTACGGCTCGGTCGGCGTGGTGCACCCGGCGGCGCTCGATCTGTCGTTCTACAGGCGCGCACCGTCGGATCTCAAGAGATCAGACGGAACGCCCGTGGAAGTGCTGGGCGCGCTCGGCCTCGCGGCGGACGTGTCGCGGAGCGAAAAGCTCTTGAACTTCTCGGCCACGTTTCAGGGAGTGGGGGCCGGGAGGCCGCCGTCGGGGAAAGCGCAGAGCGACGCGATCCCGTCGAGCACCGCGCAGGAACTGTTGATGCGCGGCGGCGGCGAGTCCGGCGCAACGGAGCTGACCGTGCGGTCCGAACAGTCGCCGTTCCGCGACAGCCGGGTGACACTGACAGATGATCTCGACCCTCTCGGAATGCCCAGGGTCGCGCTCGATTGGCGGATTGCCCCCGAAGACGATGTGCGGATGCGCCGTGCGATGGTGGTCCTGGCGCGCGAGTTGGGTGCAGCCGGCATCGCGCGCACATGGGTTCCGGGCGACTCGTCGCGCTTCGTCTGGCGGCAGGACCCCGGTGGCCACCACATGGGCGCGACACGCATGGGAACAAACCCGTCAGTGAGCGTCGTCAATGCCGATAGCCGCACGCACGAAGTGGACAATCTGTACATCACCGGCGGATCGGTGTTCACGACCGGCGGCGATTCGAATCCCACTCTCACCATCGTGGCCCTGGCACACCGGCTGGCCGACACGCTGAAGCGGGCAACTGCTTCGCCGAAGAAGGGCGCATGAAAGGCTATCCCAGACGCGAGTTCCTGTTGCGAGCGCTTGCCACGTGCGGCACCTCGTTGCTGGTGCCGATCGTGCCGGTCGGAGGTGCTCGCAACCAGCAGTCTCGAACCGACGCCGGCCGGGCGACTCAACGTGCGCAGACGGCGGCCGATTACTTCGGCGGGCGCACGCAAGCCGCGCGCGCGGTTGGATCAGCCTATCTTCGGCAGTTGGGCCTCGATACGAGCGCGGCGTCGATCCAGCAGGCGACGCGCGCAACCACGACGGCGATTGAACGCGCCTCGAGCCAGCAGAAGGCGATCGATGCGCTGGTCGCGGCGGTGCGCCGCGACTTCCAAGAGGAGAGATCGGTGCAGGTGGAAGGCTGGATTCTTTCGCGCACCGAAGCCGAACTCTGCGTTCTCACCCTTCTACCTGCGACGAACTGACCTGAGCGAACTGAAGGCGTGCTGAAGAGATACGCCGTGGCGACGGTCGTGATCATCGCCGCCGCTGCCGCCATCGAATTCGCGATGGGGCGGGTGACGATGTGCACCTGCGGCTACGTCAAGTTCTGGCACGGCGTCGTCTACAGTTCAGAGAATTCCCAGCACCTTACCGACTGGTACACGTTTTCGCACGTCCTGCACGGCATCGGCTTCTATTTTCTGCTGTGGCTCGCGGCGCGGCGCCAGACTAGCGGCGCACGCCTCGTGATGGCGGTGTTGCTGGAGGCCGCATGGGAAGTCGCCGAGAACTCACCGCTCATCATCAACCGATACCGGGCAGCGACGATATCCCTCGACTATTTCGGCGACAGCATCATCAATTCGGTGGCAGATATCTTTGCGATGATGCTCGGATTCTGGATCGCACGAAAAATGCCGGCGTGGGTCAGTCTGGTCATCTTCGCCGGTGTCGAAATCGTTCTGGCGATGATGATTCGAGACAACCTCACGCTGAACATCATCATGTTGATTCACCCCGTCGAGGTGGTGAAGCAGTGGCAGTTACACGGTTCGTGACGCGCGACGATCAGTCCGTGGCTTTGTGCGACGATTCCATCAGCACCACGCCAGACCCGAGCCCCGCCGGAACGTTGATCCGATCACCTAGCGATCCAAGGTCGAACCCATCGCGGATCCTCCCCGTAACGACGACCCGGGCGCCTTTGCGAGGCACGCCCTGCTCGGATACCACCCAGAGTTGGCCCGATTTATCGCCGATCCGGTAGACTCCGCGGCCCGCGAACGAATAGCTCTCCACGACCGAGCCAGACACACGAACCTCGCGGTTC
>JAMQPK010000189.1 GCA_023717525.1 Vicinamibacterales bacterium
CGCGCAAGGGCGGCGGGCAGCGGCGACTCGGGGTCACCGCCCGCCGCGAGCAGGCTCTGCGGTTCCTGGGGCACCGGTGGCGGCGACGTGGCGGCTCGTGCGCCCGGCGCGGCCGCCGGCGGCCCGAAGCTGAGGCGCTCCATCTCGCGCTTCAGGTAGTGGCCCGCGAGGTGCCCGTAGAACTCGGTAGTAGTCCGCGGGTCGTGGGACCGGCAGACCGTGATGATGCCCGCCGCGAGATCCACGTCCGACTTCCCCAACGCGAACAGCTCCCCCTTGCGCAGCCCCGTGTAGATCGCGGTGGCGAACAGTGCCCGCCACTTCGGCCGCACGGACGCCAGCAGCGGGGGCACCTCGTTCGGCCGCAGGTAGTCCGGCAGCCGCTTCGGCACCTTCCGCTTCGGCACGTCCGCCACCGGGTTCGGCCGCGGGAACTTCTCCATTCGGCGAGCCAGGTTGAAGGCCCGGCGCAAGAAGCCCCGAAGATGATTCACGCTCTGGGGACTCAGCTCGCGCTCCTTCTTGGTCAAGAAGAGATCGAACTTGCCCGGGCTGACGTCCTCGAGATCCAGGCGACCGAGATCCTTCGATCCGACCAGATGTTTTCGGATCGTGGCGATCGTCGAAGCGTACGAGGGGGCGTGACGGAGAAAGTTCTCGATCCACCACTCCAAGAGGTCGTCGACTGACCGCAACCCGTCGGCGATGGCCGCCGGCTCGAGCCCAAGCCGCTGCCGTTCGAACCGCCGCTCCATCTCGGTCGCCAGCCGCCTCGCCTCCGTCTTCGTCCCGGCCGTGGAAGAGATGCACCTCCGGCGCCCGCCGGCGTCCCTTCTTTCCCGACGGAGAAGCCGGGAACGTCAGCACCTTGGGCGGTTGGATCTCGCCTCGGGCGAACGACCGAATCGTCACCGGATCGAAGCGCAGCAGGCCACCGACCCGGAGGCACGGTAGCGTGCCAGCCTCGGCGCGCTGGTAGACCCAGGACCGGCTCACCTTCAGGTATCGGGCGGCGTCGTTCGCGTCCGAGAGTTCGTCGTAGGTCCGGTCTGAATGGGCGTCCTTGCTGTTCGTCATCGCGGACCTCCGGGTTAGGAAAGCGGTCCGCAAGGTTCAGATGTGACAGCCTCAGCAACGCATTGGCGAGGCATCCGACGGGAACCCTCGCCTCACCGCCCGAGTTCCGACGGCGGGAATTTTGTGCAGCTCTCGTAGGCTTCTGCGTTGATCGCGCTGCACGACTGCCGCGGGATTTCCCGGACGCGACGAGGGTCACTGTTGGGCGGCGGTCTTCACGAAGCGGAGCAAAGCTCCTCTCTTGGTAACCAAGAGTGCGAGCCGTTCGGCCTGGTCCTCGTCGGGGCATTTCGTTGTTTCGAAATGGAGGTGGCCGTAAGGCAGGTCCGTCTTCTCCGGGCGCACCGCAAGCGAGCACTGGTCGAGATCATCGCCACCAACTGGCCAAACGGCGGGAAGGTCACCAGATGGCAACTGGTAGGCCGCCTGGAATCTTTCCAACTCCGTGTCGCTCGCCAGTTCCGATTCGCGGGCGAAGAGAGACAGCCCGACTTCACCTGGTCGGCATTGAAAAAATCGTCCTTGAAGCTTCGAACCGGCCCGTGGCACGGTGCGGAGAAAGTCGTGAGACACGAGGTCTCAATTCTCTTCAATCCAATTAACGCAATCGGCTGCCCACGAATTCACGTCGGAGAATTTGACCGGAACTCGTTCGACCTTGTGTTGATCAACAAACTTGAGCAGGCCGTCCGTGCCAATCGCGTTGATCTCGACCACGACCCGGCGTGACGTTGGCAAGTTATCCATTATCAGGGTCACTCCGCCCTCGTCACCCGGTTGAATTTCAACGTCGGGAAAGCCCGGATAGAATGCCAGCTCCCGAGCTAGATTGAATGCCCGGGATTCTGCCCGCTGATCGGGGCTCTCTCCTCCGGATTGCTCCGCTGCTGCGCGATCCTCTTGAAAGCGGCTCTTGAGCGACCCGAGCCATGCGTCGATGTATCGCTGCGCAGTTATGATATCGGCGGGCATCAAGCGGAAGATGAGGTTGGCGGTCTCCTCCGTTGCATTATCTGCCTGGCGAACCTCGAACGTGTCCGTTGCGTCCGCAAGGCTGGTCGATTGAAAGCGGAGCTTACGATTGAGCATATCCCCACTCCGTTTTGGCAGAATCCGAAAGAATGGAATCAAATAGCGCCTGGAGTTTGTCGTGAATTTTGGTGACCGGTGCAACCGGGACAGCGATCTCACTAAACCTGATCCCGGCAACCGTCGTAATCTTGTACCCTTCAGATTTGATGGGGGTTACGTGCGCTTCACCGCGTTCGATAATCAGACGCAGGTCGATGTCGTCCGCGGAGCGCCAGCTAATGTTGAGGTCGTGAAAGTGATTTTCCGGCTCGATGATTGCCGGGCGAACAATCGGCACGAAATAACGTTCTAGAAACTGCGAAACGGTCGCCGCGCTCGTCTTGACGAAGTTGGTGTAGCTCATGTTGGCGACCTCGAAACGCACGTCCTGAAAAACGCTTTGAAGCTTCTCGATCGTGAACCACAAAGCACCTGACAGTGAAAGAAAGCGAGGATAGGGCGTTCCGCCGCCGGGTGACTGAATCCATCGGACGGAGACGAGGGAGGGTTGCACACCCACCGAGAGACCGTGTGTAGTGTCGCGATAGCGGGCACCCAGGAGTCGTCCTGTCTCTTCACTAGCGGCTCTTGGAGTGCCTGTTACAACTATCCCCCCTCTTAAGGTTTACTTGTCCTCAAGTAAAGGAGCCTTTTTCGGTCCATTTTGGTCTGTTTTAGTCTGTAAAAGCTGTTTTTC
>JAMQPK010000230.1 GCA_023717525.1 Vicinamibacterales bacterium
GTTTCTCGCCTCCTTCGGGGGCTTCGCGGTGGCGATCGCCGGTATCGCCGGCATCCCGAAGATGCGCGCGCTCGCGCTGCGTGAGGCGCGTCATGAGTACGCGGAGTACTACTTTCTGTTTCCGCTGTTTCTGTCGATCACTCTCCTGACGCGGGCCGGATTCTTCGATCGCATGGAAGGCCTCATTCGCGACGGGCTTCAGTTGCTGGGGCCTTACCCGGTCGCATGGTCGCAGTTCATAGGCTCGACGCTGCTCTCGGCCATCCTCGACAACAACATCGTGGCCGACTTTGCCTCGCGGGCTCTGGTGAACCTGGATCTATCGACGCTGCATCTGTTCGCAATGGCGCAGATCGCGGGCTACGCCCTTGGCGGATGCTGGACGCACATCGGCTGCGCGCAGTCGGTTGTGGCGTACTCCTTCATCCAGCGAGATGTCGACCAGCACTACACGCCGGTGCAGTGGATTAAGCAGATGACGCCCGTCATCGTGGAGATGCTGGCGGTCATCACCATCCTGATCTACCTGGAAAGCCGGCTGCTCACTCTACTCGAGTGACCCTCAGCGTCGCGGCGAGAAGCGCCGCAATACCGGCGGACGAGAAACTCAGGAGCGCCCCCATTTTCGCTTGATCGAGTAACGGGCCTGGCGGAAACGACGCCGTTGCGAAGAAGAGGGCGACGGTAAAGCCGATGCCCGCGATCGATCCGAGCACGGCGATGTCGCGCCACGTCACGCCGACAGGTGTGCGCAGGCCGAGCGACGATCCAAGCCCCGCTGCCGCGAGAATGCCGAGCGGTTTCCCTCCGATGATCGCGCCCAGGACGATCCAACTTCCCGCGCCGATGCTGGAAAGCCCGACACCTGCGTTCACCAGGCCAAAGAAGAACAACATGAACTGCACCGGCAGCTTCATGCGATGTTCGAACTCGTTGAGCGCATCGTGGTCGCGCAATGATTCGACGAATAGTCCAGCATCGCGCGCCGCATGCGGCAGAAACGGCATGATGGGAACGAGCGCGAGAGCAGGATGTAGGCCGCCATGGTGAAATGCGAACCAGGAAACCACGCCGGGTCCAAGCAGATAAGGCCAGAAGCTAAGGGCCGGCCGGCGCCGGAGCCACCACGCCATCCCCACCGCGATCGCCAGCACGGCAGAGAACTCGAGCAGCCTGACAGGCCCGCTTGGATAGAAAACCGCGATGATCAGGAGCCCAAGCGCGTCGTCGGCGATGGCCAGCAGCAGCAGAAACGGAATGGCCGGGTGGCGGCTGCCAAAGATGAGGCGGGCGGCCAGGTAGCTGAACGCGATGTCGGTCGCAGAGGGGATCGCCCACCCGCGGGCGAATTCGTGTGCGTCGAACACCCGCACGAGTCCCAGGTAGACCAGTGCGGGACCAGCCATTCCGCCAAAGGCGGCGAGGAGCGGAAGGCTCGACCGGCGCATGGAATGAAGCGCGCCGCCCGGCGCCGTGGCTTCGACGACCTCTTTCGCCGCGAGAGCGAAGAAGAACGCCATGCCGATGTCGTTGACGACGAACCGAAGAGACTCGGCGATCTGGCTGTAACTCTCTTGATCGAAATTCGCCCAGCACAGCGCGAGCAGCGTCCCGCAGATGAGCAGGCCGGAATTGTCGAGAAACCTCCGCACTAGCGGGGCTCGGCGAATGTGTCGCAAGCCCTGGGGTCGCCGCGTTCCATGCCTCGTTTGAGCCACGACACGCGCTGCGCGGACGTGCCGTGCGTGAACGACTCCGGTACCACGCGCCCGCTGGACATTTTCTGTAGCCGGTCATCTCCGATGGCCGCCGCCGCATTCAGCGCTTCTTCGAGATCGCCGGGATCGAGCTCGACGTGTCCCGCTGCGTACCGCCCCGGCTGCGCGGCCTGATGACCCCACACGCCGGCGTAGCAGTCGGCCTGGAGTTCGACCCGCACCGATCGCTCGTTTGCGTTGCCAGCGAAGGGCTCTCGCTCCAGCACTCCAGTAAGGTGCTGCACGTGATGGCCGACCTCGTGGGCGATCACATAGGCCTGGGCGAAGTCGCCGGGCGCGTGGAGCTGACGCTGCAACTCCTCGAAGAAACTGAGGTCCAGGTAAACCTGCCGATCACCGGGGCAGTAGAACGGGCCGCTCGCCGATCCGGCGAGGCCGCACGCCGACTGAATGGAATCACGGAAGAGGCGCACCTTGGTCGGCTGATAGTTGGGGAGTAACTGCGACCAGGTTTGCTGAAGGTCGCCCATGACCGCATCCACGAAATCGACCATTTTTTCTTCTTCCGGTCCGGAGGACACCGGTCTCGACACGCCCGAATCGCTCATCGCCGTATCGGCGGGCGCCACGACGTCGAAAAGGTTGACGCCGGTCAGCCACGATCCGACGGCCAGCAGGAGTAGGCCGCCGATGCCGAGCTGCACGCCCATGCCGCCACCCCTCCTGCCGCTGCCGCCACGCAAATCCTCGACGTTGCTCCGGTCGCCAGCTTTCCAACGCATCGGTCCCTCCCTTTCGCGCGTGTATCATGCTCGGGATATGTCCCCGCGATCGAAGTGGCAGCGACTGCCAACAGAAGCCATCAATCCCGCCACTCGTGCGATCGACACGCTCGCGCTCACGGACGTCATCGACGTGATGGTTCGCGACAACCACGAAGTCTTGGGAGCCGTGCGGCGCGAAAAAGCGAAGATCGCGAAGGGTGCCGGCATTATCGCACGTGCTTTGCGAAAAGACGGCCGGCTCGTCATGGTCGGCGCGGGCACGAGCGGCAGGCTTGCTGTGCTGGAAGCGGCCGAGATGCCACCGACGTTCGGCACTTCTGGAACGCTGGTGCAGGCGATTCTCGCGGGTGGGCGCTCCGCGGTGTATCGCGCGAAGGAAGGGGCCGAGGATGATGCTGCCGCTGGTGCGCGGGCGATTGCGCGGCTCGAGCCGACGGCGAACGATGTGGTCGTGGGCATTTCTGCGAGTGGGGTCACACCGTTTGTCCGCGGTGCCATGGCCAGAGCGAAATCGGCGGGCGCGCGGGTAGTTGGTGTGACTTGCAACAGGCGTTCGCCACTGAGGCCGCTTGCCGACATCATGATTGTGCTTCAGGTGGGTCCTGAAGTCGTCGCCGGCTCGAGCCGGCTGAAGGCCGGCACCGCGACGAAGATTGTACTGAACATGCTGACGACGGCGGCGATGATCAGCATTGGGAAGACCTACGGCAACCTGATGGTCGATGTGAGGGCCACCAACGGGAAGCTGCGCGATCGCGCCCGCCGTATTGTCTCCGCCGTCACTGGGCTGAACGCCGCCGCAGCCGGCGCGCTGCTCGATCGCGCAGGCTGGAATGCAAAAGCCGCGATTGTGATGCAGGCAACCGGGCTGTCGCGCGTGCAGGCGTTGACCCGGCTGCGCGCGTCAGGCGGTTCGGTCAGGAAAGCGCTTTCCGGCCGCCGCTGAATCGAGAATGACCTCGACACGATGATGGAGCTGCAGCAGCGATGCGGGTCGAGCAGTCGTAATGCGTCCGGTGAGAAGTGACGCTACCGCTCGGGCCTTCGCCTTGCCGGTTGCGACCAGGACGATCGCCCGGGCATCAAGCAGCGTTCCCACACCCATCGTCAGTGCCTCGCGCGGAACGGCCGAAACGCGTCCACCGAAGAGATCGGCATTCGCCCGGCGGGTTTCGAGCCGCAGCCGGGCACGATGCGATCGCGCGTGCAGCGCGACCCCAGGTTCGTTGAAGCCGATGTGGCCATTTTCCCCCACGCCAAGCAGCAGCAGATCGATACCTCCAGCTTCTGCAATTCTGCGTTCGAATTCTTCGCATTCGCCGGCGAGGTCTTCTGCGTGGCCGTCTAGAAAGTGAATGCGATCTTTCGGAAGGTTGATGCGCCGGAAGAGATGCTTCTGCATGAACGCGCGGAAACTTCGACGGTCGTTGGGCGGCAGTCCCACAAACTCGTCCACGTTGAACGACCGCGCGCGTGAAAAATCGACGGCTCCAGTGGCGTGAAGGCGAGCCAGCTCGTCGTAGATGCCACGAGACGTGCGTCCCGTCGGCAATCCCAGCACCGCTGCCGGCTGGCGATCGAGCCGATCCGCGACGATCGATGCCGCGGCGCGCGCGGCTTCACCCGCCGTTCGGTACACGCGGACGTTCATGTGAGGTTCGGCCGATAGACAGGAACCCTCGCTTCGCCTCGAAGCGCGGCGAGGGCCAGGCGCACGGCACCAAGGGCCGGCTCGGCTTCCAGCGGGATGATTCGGCTTCGGGACGCGACGGCGGGGAGCGTCAATGTCAGCCGATCGCGCAACCATGGGACGGCGCGGAAGATGCCGCCGGCGAGCACGAAGGCAAATTCCGCATCGATCATCCCCAGCTGCGTCACGACGGCGGCTGCCGCCGTTGTCAGCTCATCAGCCGCTCGATTCAGGATGGAGCCCGCGACAACATCGCCTTCATCGCGTGACTGCTGGACATAGCGTGCCAACGATGCGATCACATTTGGCGGAACATCGTCGTGGTAGATCTTGTGAATCAACTCCGACGCGCGCGCGACGGCGAAGTGCGAAAGGATACGCGGCGTGAGGGAAGTCGCCCGGCCTCGTCCGTCCGCCTGACGCACGACGGCGCGCAGGGCGAGGCGGCCCATCCAGTACCCGCTGCCTTCGTCTCCGAGGACATAGCCCCAACCGCCCGCGCGCGACGCCTCACCCATGGCGTTACGGCCATAGGCAATCGACCCTGTGCCGGCCACGAGGACAATGCCCGGATCGGCGTCGACACCGGCCTGCAACGCGATGAGCGCGTCGTTCACCACGAGGATTGTCGCCTCGTACCCCAGTCGCCTCATGATGTCCTGGACAACCGCCTCGTCTGCAGGGCGATCGACGCCGGCAATGCCAAGGCAGATGGCGGAGGGAAGAACGTTCTGGCCGGCGAGGGTCTTTTCTATCGCCGAACGCAGGACGTTTTCCAGCGACAGTTCGCCGGCGCCCTGAAGGTTGGCGCCCTGTTCACGTGCGTGCGCGAGGACCTCGCCCTGTTCGTTCGCGAGGAGACAGACGGTTTTTGTTCCGCCGACATCGATCCCAAGAACGTGCATTGCCGATATATTACCGTCCATGATCGTAATCAAAGGCGGAGATCTCGTCCTTCCCGATGGCGTCCTCCAGGGCGGCACGCTGGTGCTCGACGGCGAGCGTATCGGCGAAATGCTCGAGGACGGACAGGCCGTGCCTTCGACTAGCGATCTGGTCGAAGCGAAAGACCACCTCGTCGTGCCTGGTTTCATCGATGTGCACGTGCACGGCATCGAAGGCTTCGATACGCTGGACGGTCCGGATGCCATCCCGGGGATTGCGGCGCGGCTGCCGAAGTATGGTGTGACTTCGTTTTGCCCTACCACTGTTGCGTGCGATCCACGGGCACTCCAGATGGTCTTCGGCAGCATCACGTCCGCCAGAGCGCTGCGCGCACCCTCTGGCGCGCGCGTGCTGCCGGCACACCTGGAAAGCAACTTCATCAACCCGGCCTACCGCGGCGCGCAGCCCGAGCATTGTCTTCGTACTCCACCCGCGCCTGGCGTTCCTCGTGTGCCGAGACAGGGAGGCTACGATGGCGCGGACATTCTCGAAGCGATTGATCAGGCGGGCGATGCGGTCCGAATCGTGACGCTGGCGCCAGAGCTCGCGGGCTCGGAAGACCTGGTGCGGCATCTGGTGGCACGCGGGCGGCGCGTGTCGCTCGGGCACTCCGGCGCAACACTCGAGCAGGGCCGGGCGGCGATTGAGGCCGGCGCGCGGCAGGCTACGCATCTCTATAATCGCATGCCTTCGCTCGGTCACCGCGATCCAGGCCTCGTCGGTGCTGTACTCGAGAGCGACGCGGTTGCCGCGGAGATCATTTGTGACGGCGTCCACGTGCACCCGGCGATCGTGCGCATGTCGGTTTCGCTGAAGCAGCCCGAGCGGGTGATGGCGATCACCGACGCCACCGCCGCCGCCGGGCTCGTGACGGGCAGCCACGCCAAGCTCGGCGGCAGACGTGTCACCGTTGCGAAATCGGCCTCGTATCTCGACGACGGCACGCTGGCGGGCAGTATCGCGACGATGGACCGTGTGTTTCGATTCTTAGTGGTGGATGTTGGGCTTTCCCCAGTCGCGGCAGCGCGCCTCTGTTCGACGACGCCAGCCGACGAGTTGGGGTTGCAGGGCTTCGGCCGGATTGCGAAGGGTGCCATTGCAGATTTCGTAGTGCTTGATCGGAACTTCACCGTGAAGCACGTTTTCATCGGGGGGGGTAGAACGTACTCGGTGCGGTAGGTGCGGGAGGTGCGGGAGGTGCGGGAGGTGCGAAGTTTCTGCGATCCTGTCGACTGGGCGATGCTCTGATTTCCGCCTGGCGGAACCTAGAAAGCTGGTGAATCCTCAGGTTCTTGTTGAGCATCGCCCGCAGCGATCTTGCAGGTCGTCTCCAGGTGGGAGCCAAACACTATTCCGAACTGGCCTGTTGGAGACTCGCTCGTGAACTCCGGCAACTGGTCTTCGCGCTCACGTCGCGATCATCGTTCAACGCTGACTTCAAACTTCGAGGACAACTGAATGACGCCGCTTCATCTGCGTGCGCGAACATTGCTGAGGGCTTTGGGCGCAGAACACATAAGGACTTCGCTCGCTTTCTGGATGTCTCTCGAGCATCCGCAAATGAGATAGAGAACAGACTCGGCGAAAGCGTAGAACGACGCTATCTGACAGCGGCGGACATCGCAGAAGCTCTAGTTTTGATCAGGCGGGCACGCTCTGCGACGAGCAGACTCATGTCGTACCTCGACAGAACACCAACGCCCACTCGCACCAAGCCTTGAACCACTCCGCACCCGTCGCACCCGTCGCACCTCCCGCACCTCCCGCACCATGTAGAATCGTTCGATGGACTTTGCTCGCAAACTCGAACTGTACGCAGAATTGGCCGTCAAGGTTGCGCTGAATGTGCAACCGGGCCAGCGGCTGCTGATCATCGGCCCCCTCGCGAATGGGGGCGCGTCGTTGGAAGCCGCACCGCTGGCTCGACAAATCGCGCGCGCCGCCTACCGGGCGGGGTCGCCGCTCGTGGAGACGATTTGGGGCGACGAGGAACTGGTGCTCGCCCGCTACAAACACGCGCCGCGCGACTCCTTCGGCGAGTTTTCCAGGTGGTTTCCACGCGCGCTCGAACAACACGTCGAGGCAGGTCACGCGATCGTCTCGCTGAGTGCGAACGACCCGGACTTGCTGAAGGAGGAATCGCCAGAACTCGTCAGCGCCGTCCAGCAGGCATCTTCTCGTGACATGCGGCCCTTCCGCGAACATATCTCGCGCAATCAGACAAACTGGGCAGTCGTCGCCGGCGCCACGCCAGGTTGGGCAAAGAAGATTTTTCCTGATGTGACACCGCAGGAGGCCACCTCGAAACTCTGGGACGCGATATGGCGGATGTCACGAGTGGATCATCCGGATCCCGTCGCCGCGTGGGAAGGCCATCTCGCCAGTCTCGCCGCGCGTGCCGACTATCTGAACGGCAAGCAGTACGATGCCCTGAAGTACAGCGGGCCAGGCACCGATCTGACGCTCGGTCTGCCTCGAGGCCACCTGTGGGTCAGCGGCCGGACGACGAGCCGCAACGGGATTCCGTTCACGGCCAACCTTCCAACCGAGGAAGTGTTCAGCATCGCGCATAAGGATCGCGTCGATGGCGTGGTCCGTTCGTCGAAGCCGCTGAGCTACGGCGGGACGTTGATCGATGGCTTCACGCTGTGGTTCGAAAAAGGGCGCGTGACGAAGGTGGCCGCCGACCGCAATGTCGATATGCTGCAGCGCCTCGTCGACACAGACGAGGGTGCTCGCCGGCTCGGCGAGGTGGCGCTTGTGCCCCACAGCTCGCCGATCGCGCAGTCCGGGTTGCTCTTCTACAACACGCTGTTCGACGAGAATGCGGCCAGTCACGTGGCGCTGGGAAACGCCTACAAGTTCACGCTGAGCGGTGGAAACGAGATGAACGAAGACGCGTTCGCCCGCGCCGGGGGAAATCGCAGCGCCGTGCATGTGGATTTCATGATCGGTTCCGGCGAGCTCGACGTGGACGGTGTGATGGCGGACGGTACGGCGGAACCGCTCATGAGAAAGGGCGAATGGGCGACAAGTTCTTTAGGGTAGAATTCGCCAAATGAAGAGCCATCTGACCGTGTTCGCCGGTGTGCTTGCCTGTGCCGCAACGATCGGCGTCATGTCGGCTCAACAGCCAGCGCCGCTCGCGCCCTTGCCCGTGCCCGCGGTGCTCCAGAGCTATCAGAACGTGACCGCCGAGCGATTGAAGAATCCCGGCGATGCCGATTGGCTGATGATCCGCCGCACGTACGATGGAGCCGGCTACAGCCCGCTTACGCAAATCACGACCGACAACGTGAAGCGTCTGCAGCCTGTCTGGTCATTTTCGACAGGGCAGAGCAACGGGCACGAAGCCCCGCCCATCGTGAACAACGGCGTGATGTTCGTATCGACGCCTGGGAACCAGGTGATCGCGATCGAGGCAAAGACGGGCATCCAGTTGTGGCGGTATCGAGGCGATCTGCCGGCGGGGTCCATCGTCCTGCATCCGACCAGCCGTGGCGTGGCGCTTTACGGCGACAAAGTCTTCTTCGCCGCCGGACAGGCCACGCTCGTCGCACTCGACGCGAAGACCGGCCGTGAAGCCTGGAAGACGCAGGTGGCCGACAACGCGAGTGGCTACTACCTGTCGCTGGCGCCCCTGGTGGCCGGCGGAAAAGTGATGGTGGGTACGTCGGGTGGTGAGCTTGGCATCCGTGGATTCGTGGCGGCCTTCGACCTCGAGACGGGCAAGGAGGCCTGGAAGACGTATACGGTGCCCGCTCCAGGCGAGCCCGGAAGTGAGACGTGGCCGAAAGGCGATCAGTGGAAGACCGGCGGGGGATCGGTCTGGGTGACCGCAAACTACGATCCCGAAACGAATCTTGCGTTCTGGGGCACGGGCAACGGCGGCCCATGGATGGGGGATCAGCGGCCCGGCGACAACCTCTACATCGCCTCGACGATCGCGATCGATGTCGCAACCGGAAAGATCGTCGGGCATCAGCAGTACAACCCGAACGAGTCGTGGGACTGGGATGAGGTCTCTCCGCCTCTGCTCATCGACTATCGGCGTGGCGGGCGGACGATCAAAGGCCTCGTCAACGTCAGTCGCAGCGGCTATTTGTGGTTCCTCGAGCGCACCAAGGACAAGATCAATTTCGTCGACGGCAAGCCGTTCGTGAAGCAGAACGTCTATACGAGCCTCGATCCGAAGACCGGGCGGCCCACCGTCGACCCGGCAAAGCAGCCTGGCACCGACAAGCTCGCCGATTTCTGCCCATCGTGGTGGGGCGGCAAGAACTGGGTGCCGGCTGCCTACAACCCCAAGACGCGGCTTCTCTACATACCCGCGAACGAGAATCTCTGCTCGACCATCATCGGCCGCAAGGTCGAGTACGTGGCTGGCAGGAACTTCACCGGAGCGACGAGCAACCTTTATGTTGTGCCGGGGGCCGATCACATCGGCGAAGTACAGGCGTGGAACGTCGACACCGGTAATCGCGTTTGGACGCACAAGTTCGCCAAGTCGGCCAACTGGGGACCGATTCTCACAACGGCCGGCAATCTCGTGTTCAGTGGCGGAACCAACGACCGCATGTTCCGCGCGTTCAATGCGACCACCGGCGAAGTGTTGTGGGAGTTCCCGACCAACTCCGGCATCATCGCGCCGCCGTCGACCTTCAGCGTCGCGGGCACGCAGTATGTCGCAGTGCAGTCCGGTTTCGGCATCGACTCACGGGCGATGCAGGCGCGGTTCAATCGACTGCCGGGCATGGAAGGGCAGTACCCTGACGTCCCCGAGGGCGGAGTGGTTTGGGCCTTCGCTGTTAAGTAGAAAGTGGAAAGTTAAAAGTAGAAAGTAAGTGAAAAGTACAGAAGTACTTAAGTGGGCGCTCTGTCTGGTGCTTTGCGCCGGAATGTGCGCCGGCCATCTCATCGCGCAAGCGATTGCGCCGCCGGCCGACTGGCTCACCGACGGCGGGGATCCGCAACGGACCGCCTGGCAGAGGAACGAGCACACCCTCAGCGTTTCCAACGTCAAGAATTTCAAACTGCTGTGGAAATACACAACCGACAACAAGCCGCGCGAAATGCACTCCCTGTTTCCGCCGCTCATTGTCGGGCGCGTGAACACGGCCGCAGGACCGAAGCAGGTCGCGATCGTGGCCGGTGTCTCGGACAATATCTACGCCATCGACGTCGCCACCGGCCGCCTGCTTTGGCAGCGTCACTTTGATACCACCTACTTCCCGCCGCCTGGACAAAATGGGGGCACGCTCTGCCCGGGCGGCATCACCGCGACACCGGTCATTGGTCCCGGCACGGCGCCAGGCAGCTATGTCGTCTACGCGGCGTCGTGGGACGGACGCCTGCATCAGATGGATGTCGCCACGGGCAACGAGAGTGCGCCGTCCGAGTTGTTCATGCCGCCCAACGGCAAGCCGTATGCGCTGAACCTCTGGAAGGGCGTCGTGTATACGACGAGCGCGCAAGGCTGCGGGGGGAATCCTAACCTCGTGTACGCGTTCGATCTCGCGACGCGCAAAACGGCAACATTCGATCCGGGCAATGGCGGCATGTGGGGCCGCACCGGTCCGTCGATCTCGCGCGATGGATCGGTCTTCACCGGCACCGGCGACGGCTCCTACAATCCGGAACTGCGATCGTACGGCACCGCGGTGATCGCCGTGAAGCAGGATCCGCTGACGAAGATTCTGAAGCTCAGCGACTACTACGGCCCGCCAAACGCCGAGTATCTCTTGAAGCGCGACCTGGACCTGCAGGTGACGGGGCCCGTGTTCGAGTGGAAGGGACGGGAGTTCCTTGTCCAATCGAGCAAAGAGTGCCGCCTGTGGCTGCTCGATACGAGCGCCCTTGGTGGAGAGGATCATTCAACCGCGGAGTACCGGTCGCCGCTCATCTGCAACGAAGACCAGAACTATCAGGCAGCCGGCGTGTACGGCGCGATGGCGACCTACGAAGACCCGCGCAGCACGCGATGGGTGCTCGTCCCTTTCTGGGGACCCACGCATTCCAAATTCACCGCGCCGATCACTCACGGCGAGGTGTTCAATGGCGCGATCGTCGCCTTCACCCTCGAGGATCGCAACGGACAACTCCAGCTGACACCTGCCTGGATCTCGCGAGACATGAATCACGCCGATCCTCCCGTGGTGGCCAACGGCGTCGTATTCGGATTCGCCAGCGGTGAAGACAACGTGTTGATCAACGCACCGCCGCCGTTTGGGGCGCAGGCAATGACGACCGGCACACCGGGCCGCGTCAGCCGTTCGAGCCACGCCGTGCTCTACGCGTTGAATGGGCAGACGGGTGAAGAGCTCTGGTCGAGCGGCGATCAAATTACGTCGTGGAATCATTTCAGCGGGATATCAGTGGCGAATGGACGCGTGTACATCGCGACGTTCGACGGCGCTGTCTACTGCTTCGGGCTGCCTCAATGAGCATCCGACGTGCCGGACTGGCCGCCGCGATGGCGGTGGCTGTTGCCGTGGGGTTGCACAGCCAGGCGCGCAGCGCACCCGACTGGACGACGCAGGGCGCCGATGCGCAACGGAGTTCATGGGTTGTCGCCGATCCGTTTATTTCGATCGACAGCCTGTCGAAATTCCAGTTTTTGTGGAAGCTGAAGGTCGACAACGACTCCCGCCAATCCAACGCGCTGACGGCCCCGGTGGCGCTCGGCAATCTGATGACGTTCCGCGGGTTCAAGTCGCTGGTGTTTGTTGGCGGCAGCGCCAACAACGTGTACGCGATCGACTATGACTTCGGCACGCTGTTCTGGAAAACACACATTAACTACGCGGCGGGGGCGCCGGAGTTCGCAGGGTCGCCTCGATGTCCCGGTGGCATGACGGCCGGCCTCACGCGCGCGACGAACCTGATGCCGGCGACCGGGCTCGCGTTCTTCGGCTTTGCCCGGCCGCCACGCCCGGCTCGTGGCGAGGTGGGCGAGCCAGGACGAGGGTCGCCGAGAATGAATCCAGCTGCGCCTCCGCCCCCGGCTCGTGGACCTGCAACGCCGGCACGTGGCGTGGCGCCCGCCGCCCGTGGCGGTGACAGGCAGGGTGGGCCCGGTCCTGCGCCGAACTTCGTGTTTGCAATTCCGGCCGACGGTATCGTACGAGCACTGAATCCGCACACGGGCGATGCGGCAGCGGCGCCTGCCATATTTCTTCCGCCAAATGCGACGTCGACGGACGCGATGTGGGCTGGCGGCGTGCTCTACGCAGCGACGGCGAATGACTGCGGGAGCGCTCCCGAAGCGATCTGGGCCATGGACTGGGAAGCCGACGCGAAGCCCGTGGCAATGTGGAAGTCGAACGGTGCGCCGATTGGCGGATTCGCGCTGGGTACCGATGGAACCGTGTACGTTTCAACCGGGAGCGGCTCGTCGCCGTACGCCAACTCGATCGTGTCACTCGACTCGAAGACACTGGCCGTCAAGAACTGGTTCTCGCAGGCTGGCGCGGTGTTCGAGGCCTCGCCTGTGGTTTTCACCGAAGGCGGCAGGACATACCTCACGGTGCCTGCGCAGGATGGGCGACTGTATCTACTGGATGCCGCAGCTCCTGGCGGCGTCGATCATAGGACAGCGCTCAGCGTCGTTCCTGCCTCGGATCGACGGTTTATGCCGGAGGCACCGGCGACCTGGCGAGATCAGCAGGGCGTCCGATGGATCCTCGCGGCGACGACCAACACGGTGTCGGCGTTCAAGTTCAGTGATATCAATAACGCGCCGGCTCTGACGCAGGCCTGGGTATCACGCAACCTTGTGTCGCCCCGCACCCCGATCATCGTCAATGGCGTCGCCTTCGCCTTGTCGGGCGGTCAGCATTCGGGTGCGAACGCGGTGCTCTATGCGCTCGATCCCGCTAGCGGAAAGGATCTCTGGAACAGCGGAAACACGATCACCTCGTTTGCCACGTCCGGGCTTTCGGCCGGCACGGCGCAGGTGTATGTCGTGACGTTCGATAACACGGTCTGGTCGTTCGGTATTCCGATCCCTTATTGATGATGAAAGCCATCGCTCTTCTCGCGTTCGTTTCTGCCATTGCCGCGGCCGACTCCGCGTTCGCGCAGGACACGCTGCCCGATGGCACGGGCAAGGCGGAGACCGTCAGCGTCTGCGGCCAATGTCACGAGGCCCAGAAATCGGCGTCGGTGAAGCTGACGCGGAAAGGTTGGACCGAGACGATCGACAAGATGAAAGGGCTCGGGGCGCAGGGCACCGAACGGGAATTCGCCGCGATTCTCGAGTACCTTTCCACGCACTTCAAGGGCGATCTCGACGAGGCGCTTGATCTGAACACCGCTGAAAGGCTCGATCTGGAGAGCGTCTTACAGCTGCTGCGCAGGGAATCGGCGGCGTTCGTGCAGTTCCGCAACGCTCGCGGACCGTTCACTTCGATGGCGGACCTCAAAGATCTCGATGCCGCGATTCTGAAGAAAATTGAGGCGAGGAAAGAGCGGGTGGTGTTCCTTGCAAGTAAGAAGTAGGAAGTGAGAAGTAGGAAATGAAGGGATGAAGCTGCTGTTTTCAGTGTTGAAGATAGCGTCGGAGCCGTTCTCCTGGTGGTAGCGGCTCTTGGGGCATATGTGTGGCGCACGTGGGATAGGGTCTATGACATGCCGGTGCCCGGCGTGCGTGCGTCGGCCGAAGCTCGCAGAGGGTCAACTGCTGGCGTTGAAAGGGGGCACGAAGTTCACCGCTCCTCCACTCGGCGCTCTTTATTCCTCCAACCTCACTCCCGATCCGCAGACGGGCATCGGCCGTTATTCCGATGGGCAGATTGCGCGGATGATGCGATGGGCGGTGAGGTCAAGAATTGACGATTGAGGATTGGAACATTTCCAGCCCTCAATCACTCAATCTCCAATCACCCAATCTGCAATTCTTTACCGTGACGGTGAAAAGAGTTTGATGTCGATCGAGTTTCCCATCGCCTGGTAGCCCGCGCGATTGGGGTGCAGGAAGTCGCCGGGGCCGCCGACGCTGCTGTTCGGCTGGAATTCAGGCTTCAGACTGCCGGTGGCCGGATCGATCGTCGCCGCGTCGAAGTCCGCGACGGCGTCGAACACTCCGCCCGTTCTGATGAACGCGTTCACGGCCTTTCGTCGATCGTCCGCCTCTGGCGTGCCCGCCGCACCTGTGTTTCCTAGCGCCGGGGTGATCGTGGCGCCGGCAATCTTGATCGGACCCTTCGCCCGGATACGCGACACCATCTCACGCATCCCGGCAATGATGGCGTCTGCTGCGGCACCGGAACTGATGTCGTTGATACCCTCGAGTAAGACGACCCCGCTCAATCCAGACAAGGCGAGCACGTCGCGATCGAGGCGCTGCAGCGCAGACGGCCCGCCGGGGAACGGTTGCGGCGGCGGGTACGTGGCCGGGCTGATGATCCGGTTTCCGCCAATACCGGCGTTTACGACGGAGACGCGATTCCCGTACGCGGTGTGAAGCCGGCGCGACAGCACGTCGGGCCAGCGGTCGTCGCCGTTCAGCGTCGATGCAGTGCCATCGGTAATAGAGTCGCCCAAGGCACAAACGACCGCCGTGCCGACGGGTGCCATGACGTCGATCGCGTCGAGGAAATACCAGGACGTGGTCGTAAACGGAAACGCGGTATCGGTGTCGTCCTTCCCATGCGCACCGGAGCCAGGTTTGGTGACATAAGACGTCTGCAGCGCCTTCGCATGCCACGTCATAGGCCCAGTTGAGCCCACCACATGAAAGCTGACGGCAAGCTTGCGGCCGTCGAGGCTTGCTACCGATGAAAGCGACACAGGAAGATCGACCGCATCGCTGAACATCGAGGCGCCCGGCGCTATCGTGACGGTCGCCTTTCCGCCGAACGAGACAGGGCGGTTGGTGCCTCCGACGATGTTGCCGGCGAACGACTGAAGACCGAGATAGACGCCGTCGAACGTGACTGGCTGCGTGCCGAAAGTGTTGGAGAGCTTGATGCGAAACCGGGTACCCCACAAATCCGGCCGGACGATCAGGCGGAACGTCTGGTCGCTGGCGCCCGCGGCCGGTGTCGGGAACGCGAACTTCAATTCAGGCTGCGCGACGGGGTTGCCTGTCGGGTAGGGGCCGTGTACCGACGCCACCCATGTTGCCGCCCACTGCTGATTGTTGGACTGCGCGCCGACAGCGAAGGTCGCGACCGAAGCCACCAACAGCGCGAAGAGGCGTCCCCTCTTGGTCATCAGGGCACCATCACCGAACGGTTGATCCAAAGGATGTTGTCCCAGCTCAGTGATTTCTCGGTTCCGTCAAACAGCTTGGCGTACGTGCCGCCCGAGCCCTTGAAGGAAAACTCCTGAACACGGTCGGGAGGATTCGTCGTCACATTGCGAAGGATGTCGAGCACCTGTTCTTGTCGCGAGATCTGAAAGAACGTCGGGTTCTTCGCAGAGTAGAAACGCGTCTCGTTCGGGTTCCCTTTGTTTGCCGAGCCTCGTGCGTACTTGATGTGCATTTCGAGGTGCTCGCCAGTGGCGGCCGTGAAGTTCCAGTCCTGCGTGTCGACAATCGGTCCGGTCCCGCTGGACGGGCTCGTCGTCGTGCGCTGCATCGCGTGCGTTGTCGCGAGCAGGTAGTTGCCGAACGGCCCCGGCGCATCGCCTGGGTCTTCAGTAAGGCCCCCGATGATCAGCTGCACGTTCGTTCCGCCCGGCTCTTTGACCGGCGCGGCGAGATACACCAGCCGGTTCGATCCCTTGCCGACGGGCTTGCCGTCCGGTGCATTGATCGTGACGCGATCAATGAAAATGACGCGAAGGTTGCAGTCTTTTGCGGGGCCTTGCGCGGCGACGTTTGGCGTCCACCCGGGCGGCAGGTAGGCCGCAAGCGCGGCATCCGGCACCTTGACGTCCAACTGGAATCTGGCTTCGTTGCTGAACTCCACGAGCGTTCCGCCGGTCTGTGCGCCCAGCCTGGCCAGGCCTGCGGCCACCACGACAAGAGTCAGAAGGCTTGTCATCCTTACAGGTCTTGCTGTCATCTTTGTCCCCCTCCTATTACCGACGCATGCCAGGTCAGCTGGCGGCGGCGAAAAACGCGAGGCACGCCCAGCCGACGAGGAACGCCAGCCCGCCAAGCGGAGTGATCGCGCCAAGAATTCCAGTGCTGGTCAGCGCCAGCGCGTAGAGGCTTCCTGAGAAGATCAGAATGCCGGTGACGAATGACCAGCCGGCGATGGTAAGCAGCCGTGCATTGCCGATGTGTCCGATCGCCGCGGCCACGATCAATAGGGCGAAGACGTGGTACATCTGATAGCGGACGCCGGTTTCGAAGACAGCGAGCATCTCCGGCGACAGCCGGTTCTTCAAGCCGTGAGCCCCGAACGCCCCGAACGCCACCCCAAGAAATCCGAAGACCGCGCCGACGAGCAGAAACGTCCGATCCATGGACGCAATGATACTCAGGTCCTTGGTCCCTGGTCCTTAGTTCTTCGTCCGGACCTATTTGAGAGGCGTCATTGCGCTCCCGAGCGATGTCGGACGCGGCCTGTTGGCAATCCACACATTGCGGTAGGTCGCCTGGGGCCATGAGCCGGTTTCGGAGCCGCTGTTGTTGACCCCGAGGTACGCGTAGTGTGGGTTTGGCGCATACAGGAAGGGAGAGCTCCTGCTGAAGTCATACACTTGGTTCCCGTTGATGCCACTGCCGCTGCCGTTTACGCCCCCGGAGCCACCGTCGAAGACCTGGACGCGGATACCGCCGCCCCACGTGGCTTTCCAATGATAGGTGTTGGCCGAGTTGAGGGCGCGGATCGATGCCGTTCTGACACCGATGTCCGGCTCGAGCTTGTGGGGGTCATCGTCTTCGCCGAGGAGCATCTTGAACGAAATCGCGTGCGGCGGATTGCCGTTGAAGCCGCGGTATTGCACGTTCATCAACCACTCGCTCTGATAGTGATCGAAGATTCCATCGTGCATGGAGAGGATCTTCAGCTTGGCCGTGTCGGAATTCTCCGAGACCGGCGAGTTGGAAATGCCCTCGATGTCGAGCGAGAACTCGCCGTTTGTGATCGTCTGTCCCAGGCGATATCGCACGTAGGAATCCGAGTCGTCTACCCGCAGGCCCTTGCCGGCGATGAA
>JAMQPK010000029.1 GCA_023717525.1 Vicinamibacterales bacterium
GAGCGTTCTTCGGTGCCACCGGGTAGAAGCGCATTCAGGTCGAGATCGACGGCCGCCACGATTTCGCGAGGCCGAAGCACGCTCACGTCGTCGGCGAACGCCCGAAGCCCATCCGATCCGACGTACTCGGCACACGAAAACTCACCTGTGGACAAGTCGAGGAGCGCGACGCCCAGCACGGGGTCTGACCCCGGTGACACTGACAGCAGGAACGCCGGCTCCCTGGCGTCGAGATACTGCGCGTCAGTGAGCGTCCCGGGAGAGACGACCCTGACGATCGCCCGTTTGACGACGCCCTTCGCCTTCTTCGGGTCTTCGACCTGGTCGCAGATGGCGACACGAAACCCTTTCTTCACGAGGCGCGCGAGATACGTATCCAGGGCGTGATGCGGCACGCCGCACATCGGAATGGCGACGCCCTGTCCATCCTTGGCGCGCGACGTCAATGTGAGTTCGAGGGCGCGTGCGGCGACAAGCGCATCCTCATAGAACATCTCGTAGAAATCGCCCATCCGAAAGAACAGGATCGCGTCGCGATACTGCTGTTTGGCGTCGAAATACTGTCGCATGGCCGGCGTCACGCTCGAAGCAGCCGGCGAGGAACCCGGGGCGGTGGGCATGTAGAATGGAATTTTACATGCTAGTGCTCGCGCTCGACACCACAACTCGTCACGGCAGCGTCGCGCTCGCGCACGACGGCGCGATTATCGACGCCAATGTGGGAGATCCTGCGGTCACCCATGGACAGCGGCTGCCCGGAGACCTCACGCGTTTGCTCGATCGACGCGCGTTGCACGTTCGAGACATCGATCTCTTTGCGGTTGCCGCCGGTCCCGGGTCGTTTACGGGTCTGCGAATTGGTATCGCCACCATGCAAGGGCTGGCGCTGGCCAACGGCAGGCACATCGTCGGGATCTCCGCGCTGGACGCGCTCCGCCACGCATCCGGGGGCGAAGGTGGCTCGGGCGAGCTCGCCGTCTGGATGGACGCCCATCGTGGGGAAGTGTTCTCGGCCCTCTATCGAGGCACGTCTGTGGTCGAAGGCCCGACGGTCGAAAAGCCTTCGGATATTCTGCAGAGATGGCGTGGGCGGTATGGCGATGACCGCCGCCCGCTGAAATTTGCGGGCGACGGTGCGCTCGCTTACGGCCACCTCATTCGGGCCGTGCTTCCTGGCGCCGGCGTGCCGCTGGAGGTTCCGATGCTTGCGCCGAGCATCGCAGTGCTCGCCGGTGAGCAGGCGCAGAAGGGCGAGACCGTCCCGCCAGATGCCATCCGCCCTGTTTACGTGCGCCGCCCGGACGCGGAGTTGGCACGAGACAGGGCGCTTGAACGCTGATGTCCTGGACCATCGAGAGGACGCTGTCGCACGCCGACCTCGATGAGGTCGTGGAGATCGAGAAGGCGTCGTTTACCAATCCGTGGACCCGTCAGATGTACGTGCGCGAGCTCGAGAACCCGGATGTCTCGTTCCTCTACGTGCTGCGATTTCCCGATCGAATTGCCGGTTTTTGCTCGTGCTGGCTGGTGCTCGACGAGATCCACATCAACAATCTGGCCGTTCTGAGAGCGCATCAGGGGCAGGGTCTCGGAACGGCGTTACTGCGCTATGTGATCGAGGCTGGCGCTGCGCGTGGGGCAGGGCGCGCCACGCTTGAAGTGCGGCGGTCGAATGCGCCCGCCCTCAGGCTCTACCAACGGCTGGGCTTCGAGGTGGCAGCCACTCGGCCCAATTATTACGTGAGTCCGCCCGAGGACGCGCTTATCCTGTGGAAAGAGACGCTGAACTGTGCTACGTTTCGATCTTCATGAGTTCAATTCCGATAAAGGAGGCCGGGCATGCAAACCGCGAATGTCCAGGAGTTGAAGGAGCTTTTGCTCAAAACTGACGAAGAGTTCCGACAACTCGCTGCACAGCATCACGAACTCGACCATCGCCTCCACGAACTAGCCGGCAAGGCTTATCTCTCAGACTCCGAGCACGTCGAAGAAATCACCCTCAAGAAGAAGAAGTTGCAGCTGAAGGACAAGATGGAAGACATCCTTCGGCGCCATCGCGTGGATACGCCTGGATCGTACCCAGCTCCGTCGGCTCCGCGCGCGCACTAGCTCTAGAATGATCGAGTGAAGCTCGATTCGGCGGGGTATCCCTTCATCGGTGGCACGGTCGCGGTCGCGTTCGCGGCGGCTCTGACCGTCGGCAGCGTCGGCGCCGTGCCACTGTTGATGCTGTCGGCCTTCTTCACGTACTTCTTCCGAGATCCTCATCGCTCATCACCGTCCGGCGAGCATGTCGTGTTGTCCCCGGCCGATGGGCGCGTGCTCGTCGCAGGGCCCGCACAGCCAGAGGTGACGCCACCGGGCCAGTGGCTGCAGCTCAGTATTTTTCTGTCGCCGATGGACGTTCACATCAATCGCACACCCGTGCCTGGCCTTGTCACGAGGGTCGACTTTCGAAAGGGGAGATATCTTCCTGCCTATCATCATGACGCCGCGACTTATAACGAGCGCAGCGAGGTGTGGGTCGATCGCGACGGCCGGACCGTGGTCTTTCGGCAGATCGTCGGCATTCTGGCGCGCCGCGTTGTGTGCCGCGTGAAACCCGGCGATCGGCTCGCGGCAGGCCAGCGTGTGGGAATCATGAAGTTCGGCTCCCGCATGGACGTCTTCCTGCCGCTGAATGCGACGCTTCTGGTTCGCGAAGGCGACAAGGTGGTGGGCGGGGAAACAGTGATTGCGAACTTGCCGTAGGTGTAAAAGTGAGCAGTTTCTGAGTTGCTGCTAAACTGACACCAGTGCTGACCCCGCACCGCCGGCGCACCGACATCGACCAGAGACGGGTGCGTCGCGGCGTCTATCTGCTGCCCAGCCTGATGACGCTGGGGAACATGTTCTGCGGCTACGCCTGCATCGTTTATGCGATGCGCGGAGAGTATGAGACCGCGGCGCCCTTCATCGGCGTCGCGATGGTTCTCGATACGCTGGATGGGCGCATCGCCCGCATGACCGGCACCACGAGCGAGTTCGGACTGCAGTTCGATTCCCTGGCGGACGTGATCTCATTCGGCATCGCGCCGGCCATCCTCACGTTCTCGTGGGGGCTGACGTCGCTTGGGCGCTGGGGATGGGCTGCGGGTTTCGTCTACGTCACTGCCGCGGCGATGAGGTTGGCGCGATTCAACATTCAGAGCGGTTCTGTCGACAAGAAGTACTTCGCCGGCATGCCGAGCCCGGCCGCAGCGACCGTACCGGCGTCGACGATTTTCGCGTATCCAGCCGGGTTTCAGCACCCGATCGGCGCAATTCCAGTACTAGCGCTTGTTCTGGTTCCAGCGTTCCTGATGGTCAGCACCATCAAGTTCCGCAGTTTCAAGACCTTCGATCTGCAGGCCCGGCGATCCTACACAGTGCTGATTGCCGTGGCGCTGCTTATTGCCCTCGTCTTTGCGCATCCCGCGCTGGCGCTCGTGACGCTCTCGTACGGCTATCTCCTGTCGGCGTTCATCGAGATGGCCGCGGCCAGAATCCGCCACCGCGGTGAACAAAAGCACCCGGCCTCAACGTCGCCGAACGTCGTCGAACACCGCCCAAGGTTCTAGCCAATCGGAAGCTCGATTGTAACCGTCGTGCCGGCACCAGGCGCCGACTGCACGAAAATCGTCCCGCCGTTCAACTCGACGTTCCGTTTCGCGATCGTGAGGCCGAGACCGGTGCCGGTTGCCTTTGTCGAGAAGTACGGTTCGAAGATCCGCCGCAGCGCTTCCTGATCCATTCCGGTACCAGCGTCAGTGACTGACAATCGGATTGTTGTTGGTCCGGCAGCGCCTTTTACGGTGAGCGATCCAGTGCCAGGCATTGCGTGAAGCGCATTCTCGATGACATTGGTGAGCGCGCGAGCGAGCAATGTGCGGTCGACCACGACCGGCGGCAGCGACGGTGGCACGTCGATCGCGATCGTAATGCGCCCGGCGAGCCCCGCGCCGTACGGTTCGAACACCGAAGCGACCAACTCACTGAGCGATGTCGAGGCAGGATGAGGGGTTGGCCGGGATGCGAAGTTCGAGAACTCAGCCGATATCTGACGAAGAATGCGAACCTGTGACTGAATAGCGTTGACACATTCCTCGAGAACCGGCGTCAGAGGCTCGCCCCGATCCTTGTTCACCCGCAGGAGATGCTCGGACGACAGTTGGATGGGCGTGAGCGGATTCTTGATCTCATGGGCAACCTGACGCGCCATTTCTGCCCAGGCCTCCAACCGGTGCGTCCGTTCCAGCTCGGCGCGCTGGCGCTCGAGCTCCGAAGCCATTTGATTGAAGTCGGCAACCAGCCGTCGCAGTTCGTCCGAGGACGTTTCGACGACCCGCGCGCTGAAATCGCCGCGGGCGATCCGCTGCGTCGCGCGCGTCAGACGGTTGACCGGATCGCCAATCCGCTCGGCCATGTAATACCCGATGCCGGCGCCCAACAGCGCGAACAGTAAGGCCGCCAGCAGGACATGGCGATCGAGCCGGTCGATCTCTTCGTCGACTTCCTGCTGTCTCAGCGCAAGCGGCACCGTCAGCATGGTCGAACGGCCGCCAGTCACTCGCACAGGAGCCGCGGCGAGCACGTAACGGACCTGGCCGACGAATTCGACGCCGACCGAACTCGATTGCCGATCGAGCACGATGTCCCGGTACACGGCGCTTGGTGTTCGTTGCGGAATCAAGCCCGACTCGAAGAGATCGCGCTCGCTCGTCGCCAGGAGTTGCGGCCCGTCAAAGATGTTGACGTCCTGACCGATGGCGCGGCTGAGCCACAGCATGAGGTCGTCGCTTGGCGCCGCGCCCGCCTCACGCTGCTGAAGCGCCACGTACTCCTCGACTACCCGCTGCGCGACCGATGCGACGCGCGCAGCATCCGAGCGCACGCCGGCTTGCAGCTGTGCGGCGAAGAAAGTGCGAGTGGCGACCGCCAGCACGAGCACGGGGACGACAGCCGCTGCAAGAAACGCGAGAAACAATTTCCGGTAGAAAC
>JAMQPK010000050.1 GCA_023717525.1 Vicinamibacterales bacterium
ACCGACCTTCACGAGGTGATTGGCCACGCGTCCGGGAAGATGAGCGACAGCCTCGGAGTCGCGCCACAGGCGGCATTGAAAGAGCAGTATTCCGCCATCGAAGAATCGCGCGCCGACCTGGTTGCGCTCTACTTCCTTCCCGATCCCAAGCTTGTGGAGATTGGATTGATGAGCGCGGGCGACCAAGCTGAAATCGTCCTGGCCGAGTACGAGAACTACGCCCGTACGGCGATCGTGCAGCTCCGGCGTGTGCGAGAGGGTTCGACCATCGAAGAAGACCACATGCGCAACCGCCAGATGATCGTTCACTGGCTGATGGCGAACACGACGGCAATCGAACGGCGCTCGCGCGACGGCCGCACCTATTACGTGATGGTCGATGCCAGGGCTTTCCGGGAAGGTGCCGGCCGGCTGTTGGCCGAGGTGCAGCGGATCAAAGCCGAAGGCGACTACACCGCCGCGAAGGCGTTGTTCGAGACCTACGGCGTGCATTTCGACCCGGCGCTGCGCGACGAAATCGTGTCTCGCGTCGACCGTTTGAACCTGCCGTCGTACACCGGGTTCGTGCAACCAAAGCTCGAAGCGGTGCCGGACGAAGACGGCGCGATTGGCGACGTGCGCATTTCCTATCCTCTCGATCTGACGGTGCAGATGCTCGAGTTCTCCGAGGCGACGCGCGCCAGCCGGGATCAGCTTCGCGCCGCGCGGTGATCGACCTTCATGTTTTCCTCACGCCTGCGTGCTGGCACCGGCCGTAATCGTCTCGCGCTTGCGCTCGAAGCTCGCCGCAAGGCCGGCCTGCCGATCGTGGACCTGACTCTCTCGAATCCCACGCGCGCCGGGTTCGCGTATCCGCCTGCTCTCCTGACGCCGCTCGCTCAGAAGCGAGCCCTTGGCTACGAGCCGGCGCCGTTCGGGCTGCCGGAGGCCCGCCAGGCGGTCGCGAACGACTTTGCGCGGCGTGGAGTCGCGATGTTACCGGAGCGGATTGTGCTGACGGCCAGCACCAGCGAGGCGTACTCGCTGTTGTTCAAGTTGCTGTGCGATCCCGGCGATGTCGTGCTGACACCACGGCCGAGCTATCCCCTGGTTGAGCACTTGACGGATCTCGATGCCGTATCGGTCCTGCCCTACGGCCTCGAGTTTCATGGTGCCTGGTCGATCGATGCCGGCGGCATGCGGGAAGCCGTCGCACGGGCTAACGCAGAAAGACGACGAGTTCGCGCCATCGTCCTCGTCAGCCCGAACAACCCGACCGGGTCGGTGGTGAAGCCGTCCGAAGCGCAGGCCGTAGCGGCGTTGGCTCGCGAACACGATCTGGCGCTCATCGTCGATGAAGTGTTTGTCGACTACCCATTGGAAAAAGAGGACGCGTGCCTTTTTCCGGCGGTCGACGCGCTTACCTTCAGCCTCGGTGGTCTGTCGAAGACGGTCGGTCTGCCTCAGGTGAAGTTGGGGTGGATCGGTGTTGGTGGTCCCGCTACGCTTGTACAGGACGCGATGAGCCGGCTCGAAACCATTTCCGACACGTATCTGTCTGTATCGACGCCAGTGCAAGTGGCGGCCGCTGATCTTCTTCGAGAGGGCGCAGTCATTCGCGCGCAGATTCATGAGCGGGTTCGCGGCAACCTTGGTCGGCTGAAAGCGGTCGCGGCGTTGCACCCGGCGTGTTCCCTGCTGTCGCCCGAGGGCGGCTGGTACGCCGTCGCACAGGTGCCGGCGATCGAATCGGAAGAAGCGATGGTTCTGGGCCTGCTCGAGCGCGCGGGCATTCTGGTGCACCCAGGTTATTTTTTCGATTTCGAGCGCGAAGCCTTCCTTGTCATCAGCCTGCTTCCGGAGCCAGGGATTTTTCAATCAGCCATCGAGCGGCTGTTCGGCGAGATCGGCCGCTCATGATTCCCTACCGCAGGGCCGGCATCAGCCTGCCGTTGTTCTCGATACGTTCGAGCCGCAGCTGGGGCATTGGCGAGATCGGCGACGTTCCCGCGTTGGCCGAGTGGTTGAGGGCGTCGCATCAATCGGTTCTGCAAATTCTGCCGCTGAACGAGCTGGCGCCAGGCGAGACCTCTCCCTACTCATCGCTGAGCGCGATGGCGATCGATCCGCAGTTCATCAGCATCTGGATGCTCGAAGACAGCCAATTGTGCGAGGAGTTGTGGCGCGGCGAGATAGAGGCCGTTCGCGGGGCTCCACGGATCGACTACCAGCTCGTACGAGATCTGAAAGGGCGTGCGCTGCGCTTGTCGTTCGATCGGTTCTATCAGACAGAGTGGCTGTTGAATACACCGAAAGCGGAGGCCGTGCGCTCCTATGTACGGCATCAGGATTGGTGGATCCACGACTACAGCCTCTATCGCGCGATTCGTGCGCGACAGGGAGAGAGGCCCTGGGGCGATTGGCCCGCCGGGCTTCGAGATGGCGATGCCGCTGCGCTTGCCGAGGCTCGAGGCGAGCTCGAGCGAGAGATCTTGTTTTATCAGTACGTGCAGTGGGTGGCCGACGATCAGTGGCAGATGGCCAGACAGGCCGCTGGCGGGGTGGAAATTCTCGGTGACTTTCCGTTCATGGTCACGCGCGACAGCGCCGATGTCTGGAGCCGGCGCGGGGATTTTCTGCTCGACGCGCAAGTAGGCACACCACCCGATGCGTTCAGCGAGACCGGGCAGGAGTGGGGGCTTCCACCGTACGACTGGGATGCCGTGCGCGGCAACAATTTTGCGTGGCTTCGGATGCGTGCACGCCGGATGGCGGAGTTGTACGACGGGTTCCGGATCGATCATCTCGTCGGTTTCTACCGCACATACGTGCGGCCGTTTGACGAGCGGGCGCCTCACTTTTTTCCGGCCGTCGAAGAGGAACAGATCGCGCTTGGCGAGGCGATCGTCGGTGTGATGATCGAAACCGGTGCCGATGTGAGCGCGGAAGACCTCGGCACCGTGCCCGAGTTCGTGCGCGAGTCCATCGCGCGTCTCGGCGTGCCTGGCTACAAAGTTCTGAGGTGGGAGCCGGGCAATCCTCAGACGTATCCAGTGGTATCGGTGGCGATGACCGGCACACACGACACGGAACCGCTGGCCGTCTGGTGGGAGTCGTTGACGCCGAAGGAGCGGATCCCCCTTGTCCCCCTTGGGAACGAGTCGCCGGCGTTTAGCGTCGAGGTGCGCGACGCATTGTTGCAGTTGATCCTGAACGCCGGGTCGAGCCTGGTCTTGCTGCCGATTCAGGATGTGTTCGGCTGGCGGGACCGCATGAATCTGCCGGCCACGGTCAGCGAAGCGAACTGGACCTATGCGCTGCCGTGGCCTGTCGATCGACTGTTGAGTGAACCCGAGGCCATGGAGCGCGCAGAGCACCTGACGGAATGGACGTATCGCACCGGCCGGTGGGTGGCATCTGACGAGGTGGTTGATTGACGGCTGTTGTGCGCGACGCGGGGGCAGGAACGTGGCGCCTGTTCGAGAACCCGCGCGAGGTCCTGGTGGCCCAGCGGGTCGATGAGGTCATGCCGGCCCTTCGGAGGGTGGAGGCCGCTTGTCGCGACCGCGGCCTTCATGCTGCCGGATTCATCTCCTACGAGGCGGCTTCTGGCTTTGATACGGCGTTGCAGACCAAGCCACGGGATCCGGCCGACACGTTTCCGCTGTTGTGGTTCGGGCTGTACGAGGAACCGGAGAAAAGGGGT
>JAMQPK010000051.1 GCA_023717525.1 Vicinamibacterales bacterium
AATCACCGGTTGTCCGCCTGCGGCGATGTAGTACACCACCGGCGGTTTGTTGCTTGGCAGGGTGAAGTACACGCCGTCTTTCTTGTCGATGACGAGATCGTTTGGACGGGTCGGCATTTCGGCGAGGACCTTCTCGCTGCCTTTTGGATAGATGACATCGACCGTCGTGGCCCCAGTTGCGATTAATCGGCCCTTCGAATCCCACGCAAGGCCGTTGGCGCGCTTCGTGCCTTCAATAAAGAGGGTGATGTTGCCGTCCTTGTCGATCTTGTGCACGCGGCTCGCGCCGGGCTCGGTGAACAGCACGCTGCCGTCCGGCATGGTGATGGCGCCTTCAGTGCTTCGGAAACCATCTTTGACCACGACAACTTTCGCTCCCGCCGCAACCACTCCCGGAATCCCGGGCGCGACGGTTTCGGTTGCCGGTGGTCCGGCCGGTGGCGGCGCGGCCTGACGGCCCTGCGCGTACGCCGAGACAAGACCCACCGAGAGAAAAATTGCAACTGCACCTTTCATACACTTCCTCCGTTTGCGAGATCCTACTACTTCTTAATGGACGGGTGCACGTAACCAGCGGTCAAGACACGAGCCGATGGACGGAAGCTGAGGTAATCGACATGGTCTGGAATGTTCACCCAGCCATGCGGTGTGCCGGCCGGGATGATGATGATGTCTCCGACCTTCACCTCTCGCGTCACGACATCGGGGCCAAGAACAGGACCGCTGCACGATGGGCCATTCAGTTCCCTTGTGACCGCCGAGTCGGCCGCCGAACGCCGGCCGTTTACGAGGTGCCCACCCGTCACCATCGTCCCGCCACCGGAAACGATGTAGTAGCCTTCGGTCTGCTGATCGTGGGTAAGGCCGCTGGGAGTACCAGCCGGAGGGGGAGTCGCGGCGCGTTCGCCACACGGTTCCGGTGCCGGCGTATTCGCGCGCGCTGCGCCAGCACCGCCGCCGCCCGCCGTTGGTGCACCGGTCGCTCCGCGATGCACGATGCCCACGGCGAAGTTTTCGGACCCGATATCCGCGACCTTAATCTGGCGATCGCCACCCGGCTGTTTATTGACAGTATCGACCTCTTCCTTGGTGATGTAGGTCGCCGGTTTCGACGATCCCGACTGAGCAAGCGCGGCGAACGGAAGCGTCGAGGCTACGCCGATCACAATGAGACGCGTGCTGTTGCGCATGGGAGTCTCTCCTTGTCGAATGATCGCGGACCGCTTTATTATCTATCTTCCCTCGAAAACAGAAGCCGGAGAATAGACGCAATGCGATTGATCTCAGCAATTACGATCGGCCTGTTGACTGGCGTCATTCCCGCGGCGGGTCAGGACAGAGGAGTCGCGCCGCCCGCGGCGGCACGCGGTGCTCGTCCACCAGCGCCCACTCGCGATCCGAAGACGCCGGGATATGTCGCCGCCACGGAACTGCCCGACGGCGCCGTGCCCCCGCTCGATGCCGAGGGCAACTTCATCCTTGGGCCGACGCACAACGCTGCGCCGGAAATGACCGTGCAGGAAGGCGTGCCCCATGGAGCCGTCTACAACTTCACGATGAACTCCGCCGATAGCAAAATCTACCCGGGGATCGCCCGTGAGCCCGGCACGTCTGCCCAAGCGGATCCAAACGATCCGACCAAAGTCACGGTGAACAGTCATCCCGCTCCGTACACACGCCGTGTTGCGGTCTACGTGCCTCAGCAGTACGTCCCCGGCACAGTGGCTCCGTTCATCGTCGGCGCGGACGGGCCAGACCAGATGCTGTTTACGGCGTTGGACAATCTCATCGCGCAGAAGCGCGTGCCTGTGATGATTGCGATTTCGATCGGCAACGGCAGTGGCGACGCCCAGGGCAGCCAGCGCGGGCTGGAGTACGACACGATGTCGGGGCTGTATGCGGAGTTCGTGGAAAAGGAAGTGCTGCCGTTGGTCGAGCAGCAGTACAACGTGAAGCTGACGAAGGATCCGGATGCGCGCGCAACGATGGGTGGCAGTTCAGGGGGCTCGGCTGCCTTGGCGATGGCGTGGTATCACACCGATCTCTACCATCGCGTGCTGACGTATTCGGGCACGTACGTGAATCAGCAGTATCCGCACAATCCCGCGACGCCGCTTGGCGCGTGGGAATTTCACAAGACCCTCATCCCGAACAGCCCGGTGAAGCCGATTCGCATCTGGATGGAAGTCGGCGACCGCGACAACTTGAGCACGCGGGACGACTATCACGATTGGGTTCTCGCAAATGAGCTGATGGCGAAGGCCTTGACGGCCAGGGGCTACCACTACCAGTTTCTCTTTGCTCGCAACGCCGGGCACACCGATCGGACGGTGAAGGCGCAAACACTACCGCAGGCGCTGGAGTGGGTGTGGAGAGGTTATTCGCAGGCGCGCCCAACGCCTCCGACACGCGATCCGAACACGCCAGGGTATGTCGCTGCCAGGGAACTTCCCGACGGCGCGATTCCGCCAGCGGGCGCGGAAGGAAATTTCATTATTGGCCCGACGCACAATCCGGCCCCGGAAATGTCGGTGCAGCCGGGCGTTCCACAAGGGACGGTGCGCGAGTTCACGATGAATTCGGCCGACAGCAAGATCTATCCCGGCATCGCGCGCGAGCAAGGGACCTTCGGCGAACCCGACCCCCGTGATCCCGCAAAACTGATCGTGACGACGAGTCGCCCCGCGCCCTACACGCGTCGCGTCGCTGTGTATGTGCCGCAGCAGTACGTGCCCGGTACGACCGTACCGTTCATCGTCGGTGCGGACGGACCGGATCCGCTGTTGTTCACGGCCCTCGACAATCTCATCGCGCAGAAGCGTGTGCCGGTGATGATTGCGATCTCGATCGCCAACGGCAGCGGCGACGCGCAGGGAAGTCAGCGCGGGCTGGAATACGACACGATGTCGGGCCGCTATGCGGAGTTCGTCGAAACTGAAGTACTACCGCTCGTCGAAAAGCAATACAACGTGAAGCTGACGAAAGATCCCGATCGCCGCGCGACGACGGGGTGCAGTTCAGGCGCCGCGGCGGCGCTCAGCATGGCGTGGTACCGTCCCGATCTCTATCACCGGGTCCTCAGTTACTCGGGCACCTACGTGAATCAGCAGTGGCCCTCGAATCCGGACACGCCGGGAGGCGCATGGGAGTATCACCGAAGCCTGATTCCCAGGAGTCCTGCCAAGCCGATTCGCCTCTGGATGCAGGTGGGCGATAGGGATCTGCTGAACCCCAATGTGATGCGGGACGAGATGCACGACTGGGTGCTGGCGAACGAGCGCATGGCAAAGGAGCTCGCCGCCAGGCGCTATCACTACCAGTTCGTGTTTACCCGCAATGCCGGCCATTGCGATCGCGCCACAAAACTTCAAACACTCCCGGCGGCGCTCGAATGGCTGTGGAAGTAGTCTGCCTACTTCACGTACCAGTGGGCTGAGAACGACAAGGCGATCTTGTTCGGATCGATACCGGCGAACGTGGTCTGCGACCATCGGTACCCGATATCCGCGCTGACGACAAATCGCGGCGCTCCGGAGAACGTCAACTCGGTACCGCCGAACGCCTGTATCCCTACACCTTTATCCGTCGAATCGTCTGATCCTGAAAGGCCGCTGCTTGAAGTCGCCCGATACAGATGGCCCCCAGCCCCCAGATAGGGACGCAGCCACAAGCTGCCCAGCAGCCCGTCCGGCAGCGAGTACAACATGCTCGGCGCAATCTGAATCGATGACAGGTGCCCCGGTGCCTCGATACCGTCGAATGCAGAGTGTGAAACGTCGAACTGAAGGCCGAGCCGTTTGCCCCACCAGGTTCTGACGTTTGCTCCGAAGCTCTGCGTCGTGGTGTTCATGCGTCCGCCCAGCCCGACCATGTGACTCGGCAGTGAAACGTACATCGCGTGGCTCGAGCTGGAATTATTCGTGGACACGACCTGTGCGGCGCTTGCGCTCGATGTGGCTGGCGCGGCGATCGGTTGCTCCAGAACCAGCGCCGGCATGGCGCCGCGCGTCACCATCCCTGTATTCACATGAAGGAACGCGACGCCGCCTTCTGCCGCCGGCCACGGCACCTCGACCCACGATCCGAGATTGCGCGAGATCTCGAGCGTGGCGCCTCTCGGCGCTTTGTCGATGATGGGGCTGGCGATGGTCGGGAACTTGTGAACGTCCGCCGAAGCAATCGTCACCGTGAGTTCCGCGGCCTGTGGCTCGGTGGCCTGCGCCCACAGCGACGCCTCACTCAAGCAGAACATGACGGCAAAGGCCGAAACGTGACGAATCATCTGATTCCTCCTGGCGGAAAACACGATCGTGACGTCGCGATAACACTTCTGTTACCGCAAAACGGCGTAACTTACTGATTTCAGGGCCTCGGGGCCCTATTCATCCTGGGTACAGCAAGGGGCGTGCTGTGGCTATCTGGCGGAGTATGTGCGGCTGACGCCGTTGCGTGTGTTGGTCATCGTGTAGCGGCCATCGGCATCGATCGACGCCTTCAGGTAATGCCCGGTGCAGGCGGCTTCCTCTTCGAGGTTCGCGATGCGTTCTTCAGAGGTGTTGTGTTCGCGTTCGGCGAGGAAGGACGTGTGGAGCTGCCACAGATCCTCGAGCCCTGGTGCGCTCTTCACGATATCGAGGTAGCTGCCGATTCCCCCTTTCCGCGGTCCGTTGTTCATCACGGCGACGCGTGCGCCGATCGACTGTACGAACTGCGGAGCTCCCGACAAATCCATGCCGTGATGGCTGACCTGGAAGAGGTCAATCTTGCCGAGGCGGTTCACCGGACAGACCATCTCGATTTCCTTGTTCCATGTCAGATCGCCAAGGTCGAGAAAGTTGAACTTTCCGTACTGCAGAAGGAAACCAACACTGCGGCCGTTCTCGCTCGTGTCCGGTCGCTTCAGGACAGGATTGGCACACAGGGAAGCGTCGTTCATTCCACCGCCGTTTATCGGACGCGGGATCAACGCCCCGTCCACCGCGACGACGGTGACGTCCAGCCCCTTCAACGGAATTTTGTCGCCAAGCTTCGGCTGCGATCGCTTGCCCTTCGAGGCCTCCTGGTAGATCGCCCATTCATCAGCAGCTTGTCCCGGACGGTTCTCTGTGGTGTCTCCGTGGTCCAGAAATCGATCGATCGGCATCAGCTTCGAGAGCGCGCCAACACCGCCGACATGGTCTGCGTGAAAGTGCGTGATGACCAGATAGTCGATTTTCTTCAAACCGGCGGCCCTGGTCGCCACCTCGTAGATGCGCTTCGCGTCCCGGTCGTCCTTGCGCCAGCCTGTGTCGACGAGCAGCGACTCTCCCGATGGCGACACGACGAGCGTGGCTCCGCCGCCTTCGACATCGACCCAATAAATATCCAGAGTGCGCCTGGCGTTTCCACGCTGTGCGTCTGCGGCGGCGACCGCGAGACTGGCGAGCAGCAGAACGATCGCGATTCTCATTTCAGCACGACAGTATCGGCGAGCTTTCCTTTTTCGGTGACGATGCCGATGATCATCAACTCCAGATCCTGCGGCCCCGTGTTGGCAACGGCATGGGCCTGATGAGGTAGAACCGGTACGCCGTCGCCCTTGTGGATTGCGGCCGTCTCATTGTTCACCGTCACCTCGCCATCGCCGCTCAGCACGTAGTAGACCTCGCCGACGGAGGGGTGCATGTGGAGCCCTTCCGAGCTGCCGGGCGTCACGATCAGATGATCCATGTACGACCAGCTGGTCAGAAACACGGTGGGGTCGAGCGCACGCCGATACCGCACGGATCCTTTGCCGCCGCGGTAGTTCGGCAGCGTCTGTCGTTCGCCCATCAGGGATTTGTCGAGACGCATGGTCATGAAGACCGGAAGCGGATCCTTCGGTGCGCCGACACGCGAGTCTTCGAGGTTGAACGCATCGTACTCGCCGGAGACGGTCGCCACATTGATGTTCATGAACTCGATCGGGTGATCGGTCGGATTCACGATGGCGTGCGAGTGTCCCATCCGAACGGGCGCGCCGACTGTGCCCTTCAGCAGCGACGTTCTGCCGTCAATCGTGAACTCGGCTTCACCATCGAAAATGACGAACATCTCTTCGTTCTGGTTGTGGAAATGATGCCCGACACCGCCCTTGGGCGCCGTCATCTGGCAGCGGTGAACGAAATTCAGCAGCGGAATCGCGTTTCGCGGCACGAGCGTCATGCAGGCCATGTCGCCTTCGCTCCCGTGCGAGCGGCTTCGACGATAGCGAGTTGGGTCGGTGTGTCCTATCCGCTCCGCCAACGGAGGCGGCGCTTGAGCCGTCACGACCACGGCCGCCGTGATCAACAGTCCAGCGAGCGCGCACGCAAGCGTCCAGCCAGCTTTCACAAGACCTCCAGGTGCCCAGAATGATAACGAAAGGGGCTATTATCCGGAAGGAGATCTTCTGCCTGCCTTCGCCGCCGCCACGATTGTCGCCAAGAGTTATCTGTCGTTCGCGCGCGTTCTGGCTCAGTCCTTTCGCCGGCACCACCCCACGATTCCCTTCCTGGTGTTGCTCGCTGACGAAATCGACGGATTCTTCGATCCAGGCGGCGAATCGTTCGACCTGCTGACGCTGAAGGATCTCAACATTCCCGGCGTCGACGCCCTCCGCTTCCGTTACCCGCAGCAACCCCTTAGCTATGCGGCCACTCCTTACTTGTTGACGCATCTTCTGCGACACAACTTTTCAAGAGTCGTGTTTCTGAAGCAGGAAAGCCTGGTGCTCGGAGACCTGACGTCGCTATTCGACGCGGTTGGGCAGCGTTCGATTGCCCTCACCCCTCACCTGCTGCACCCCCTCGATGGCGCCGACGCGATTCCTCGCGAGCTGAACATTCTGCAGTCGGGAACGTTCAACGGCGGCGTGTTGGCGGTCGCCGATACACCGGTGACGCATCGCTTTCTGACGTGGTGGGCGGAACGGGCGGCAACGCACTGCCGGCACGCCGTCGCCGATGGCATGCACTACGAGCAGCGCTGGCTTGATCTCGTTCCCGCACTTTTCGAGGATGTCCACATCGTCCGCGATCCCGCGTACAACGTTGGACATTGGAATCTGCCAGAGCGTCGCGTCGTTATCCGCGGAGAGGCGGTCCTTGTCGACGACGAGCCGTGCCGCGTGTTTCGCTTCAGTGGCTACAGCCCAGACGAACCAGCGGCCGTGACGCGATACTCATCTCGTCTCACGCTCGAGAACGTGGGACCTGCGAGAGAGGTGTTCGAGCGCTTTCGTCTGGAACTCGAGGCTGCCGGCTTCCACGGGACGAAGGCCTGGCCGTACGCGTACGGAGCCTTCGACAACGGCGTGCCGATTCCGGATCTTGCGCGGAACCTCTTCCTCTCGCTCGGCGACGGTGCGACGCGCTTCGGCGATCCGTTTCACGCAAATGCGCCTCACAGTTATTTCAGATGGCTCAACCAAAGCCTCGACGATCGATCAGGGAAGCCAACTGGCATCAGCAGGCTTTGGGAATCGGTGTACCGCGCCCGACCGGACTTGCAGATCGCATTCCCGGACCTTTTCGGTGCCCACCGGAATGCATTCCTGGGCTGGACCGCCGAGCACGGGCTTCTGGAGTATCACATCTCGGATCGCTTTCTCGCCTGCGGAGTCGCGTGAGCGTTGCCTTCGGAACGATTGTGACGAAGAGCTACTTGCCTTTCGCGCGAGTGCTGGCCCGATCGCTGCGCGAACATCACCCGGAGGTGCCGACGATCGTGGTGCTGGCGGACGAGGTCGAAGGCCGGTTCGATCCGGGCGGCGAGCCATTCGAGCTCCTCCCCATCGAAGCCCTGGGCATTCCGAACCTTCGCGACATTCGCTTCAGGTACTCGGGGCGGCACGTGACCATCGTCGCCAAGCCGTACCTGCTGGGCCATCTCCTGGATCGGGGATTTGACGCGGCGATCTTTCTCGACGCTGATATCCTCGTTCTCGACGAACTCGCTCCTCTGCTGACGGCAGCGGAGGCCCATGCGATCGTGCTGACGCCGCACCTGCTCGGGCGCCTCTCGGGCGATCAGGCCGCCGCACGCGAGCTCAACATTCTGCAGTCGGGCGTCTACAACGGCGGGTGCTTCAGTGTGTCCGAGTGCGCTGAGGCACGCCGTTTTCTGTCGTGGCTCGGCACATGTTTGCAAACACACTGCCTTCACGACGTCGCTCACGGCATCCACTTCGACCAGCGCTGGCTCGATCTCGTTCCGTCGTTCTTCGAGGATGTCTGCATCCTGCGCGACGCTCGGTGCAACGTTGCCTATTGGAATCTGCCCGAGCGCTACGAAAGGGTTGGCACCGGCGGCCGGACGGCGTTCCGGTTCTTTCATTTCAGCGGCTTCGATCCGGACCAGCCTCGCACGGTGAGCAGATACTCGCGCCGCTTCGCGATGGAGACCATCGGGCCTGCGGAGGAGCTCTTCGAGGGCTATACGGAGTTGCTCGATCGCAACGGACATGAAGAATCGAGGACGTGGCCATACACCTACGACCGCTTCGACAACGGCGTTCCGATTCCGGCGCTCGCGCGGCGAATCCACCTCGAGATGGGGGCTTCAGCGAATACGTTCGGTAATCCCTTCCACGCCAGCGGGGCTGAGAGCTATTTCCGCTGGCTCAGCAGCCCGGCCGATTCCTCCCACGGTGCGGTGACGCGATTCTGGCACGTCGTGTATCGCAGCCGGCCCGATCTCCAGAGCGCTTTTCCAGATGTATTCGGCAGAGACTATCGGAGGTTTCTGGATTGGATTGTGACGCACGGTCGGCTGGAGCACGCTGTTGACGAGGCGTTCACCGACGGCCTGACGACACACAATCGGCCGTTCTTGTCGCGGATCTTGTCGCGGTTGCGCGGTATCCTACCATTCACAAACTCGCGCTTTAGTTGGAGGGAGACGTGAGATCACGTTCTGTCCAGGTACTCGCGCTCGCGATGCTCATCGCGACGCCGTTGTGGGGCCAGGCTCCGACACCAGGTCAGGTGGACGGAACCGGCGGCGCACGAGCCGCGACACAAACTCGGCCGCCCGACAGTCGACGGCCGCGCGGAACAGCCGTTGCGTTGCTCGGCTGGAAGGCCGGCATCCGCTCGGACGCCTTCGGCGCCATTCCATTTTCTGAAGCCGCCGCGAAGATCGACGCGGCAGGAGTCGCGTTCGTCGAAGGCGTCAGCACGAATCTGGACTACAAGCTGGGGCCGGGGGAGCTTGACAGCATCAAGAAGCGGCTTGCCGAACTCGCTCTGCACGTTCCCGCGTATCGCATCGATGCGATTCCTGCAGACGAGGCGTCACGCAGACAGCTGCTCGATTTTGCCAAGGCGCTCGAGGTCGAGTTGATTCTCACGCGTCAGCCGGCGAACCTGCCCGGCGTGAACGTGGCCGTCGAGGATGCTCGCGGTGTTTACAAGATGGGCGCGAAGACGCTCGGGGCAAATCTTCACGACGCTGCCAAAGCGACGCCGCTCCTACTCGCGTTGAGCAAGCAGCAGCCCCCCGAGCCTCCTGAATGGCCGAACAAGTGCGGCGACTGCGCAACGTCGCGCCCGTCGATCATGCCGCTCTTTTTTACGATCGATCCTGGTGCCGCCGAGAACTACGACAAGGCGGTTCGCGTGGCCGAGGGATATCGCGTCAATGCGATTTCCCGCATGCTGCCCATCACGACGGCCGGCAAGATCCCGCTCGACGAAAGGCGGAAGATCGATGCGGCCGTTCCACGGCAGGCTCTGGTCACGCCCAGGAAATCGAGGAAGCTGCTCATCATCGATCTCTGCCCGGCCGGCGGCTTCTACCATACGACCATTGCGCATGGGAACCTGATGCTGCAGCTCATCGCCAATTACACCGGCGCCTACGAGCCGGTGTTCGACAACAATCTCGACAACCTGAAGTACCCGCACATCAAGCAATACGACGCGGTATTCCTGAACAGCGTCGTCGGACCAGTCTTCTCCGATCCCGAGGTGCTCGACGGACTCGTGCGCTACGTTCGCGAAGGAGGTGGTGTCGCAGGCCTTCACGGGACCACCTTTGCCTCGCAGGATGTGCGCGAGTTCGGCGAGCTGATGGGTGCACAGGAAGGTCCGCACCAATACAACGGAGAACCGGGGACGCTGAAGATTGATGATCCCGGCAGTCCGCTCACGAAGCATTTCGGGGGCAAGGGCTTTTCGATGATCGACGAGTTCTACCACTTTCCGCCAACCGGACCGTACACACGCGAGAAGCTGCACGTGCTGGTCAGTGTCGATGCCGAGAAGACAGACCTGCGGCGCTGGCCGATTCGTCCAGATAACGACTACGGCATGGTGTGGATCAAAACCTTCGGCAAGGGACGGGTCTTCAACAGCGTGCTCGGTCACCGGCCGGAGTTCTACATGATGCCGGACCTGGTGAAGTTGATGGCGGGCGGCATTCAGTTTGTGCTCGGAGATCTGGACGCCGACACCACTCCGAGTGCGAGGTTGGCAGGCGCACCCAGGTAACAAAGGAAAGGGACGTGCGAAAGGGCTTCGCCGCGATTGCTTTGCTCACGCTCGCGCCGGTCGCGGGCGGCGCGTCGTCGCAACAGGGCGCCATTGCCGGCCAGCTCCTCGATCGCGCCACGTCTTCCGTTGAAGACTTCGTCTCGAAGTTTTCCCGTGTCGTTGCCGAGGAACAATATCTCCAGGAATATCTCTCCGCGGCATACGGCGAAGGCAGCAACAGCTCTTTCCCGGGTGCGCCACAGGTCAGGGAGCGCCGCCGCCTGAAGTCAGATCTGCTTCTTGTCAAGCTGCCCCAAACAGGAGAGTGGCAGGTCTTCAGGGATGTGTTCGAGGTCGACGGACGTCCCGTTCGCGACCGCGAGGACACGCTGGCGAATCTCTTTCTCCGATCGACAGATACCTCGAAGGCCGTCGATCGAGCAAAGCAGGTTGCGGGTGCGAGCACGAGGTTCAACATCCGGCCGATCGGCACGCTCGACCATCCGTTCCTGGCGCTGGCGTTTCTTCAACGCGACTACCACGATCGATTTCAGTTCACTCAGCGGGGGCGAGACACTGCGGTCGCGCCCGACGCGGATGTCCTGGAATTCCGCGAGACCGCAAAGCCCACGATCGTTCGCGGCACCGGTGACAAGGATGTGTTCGCGCACGGCCGCTACTGGATTTCCGGGAGCACGGGACGAATTCTCAAGACCGAGATCGTGTTGAATGCGCTAGGCAACGAATCGACGACGACGGCGCGATTCGAGTTTGACGACCGCCTCGGCACGCAGGTGCCCGTGGAAATGCGTTTCAGGCGTGCCGTGCCGAGGAGCGAAGTCAGAGGGGTCGCGACCTACGGCGCGTTCCGGCAGTTCGAGGTCGGCACGGAGGAAGCCATAAGAAAATGAGCTGTGCTGCCACGTTTACACCTATGATGCAACATGATATACCATGGTGTAATCATGGCGCTGAATCTCAAGAATCCTGAAGTCGAACGGTTGGCTGCTGAACTTGCACGGCTCACGGGTGAGTCCAAGACCGAGGCGATTCGGCGCGCGCTGACTGAGCGGTACCGCCGGTTGAAGCGACCTTCCACGAGCGAGCGCCGACAGCGTGTCCTCCGTTTCCTTGAAACACGCGTCTGGCCCGCGGTTCCAAAGCGCCAGCTCGGCCGCCCGCTCACTCGCGACGAAGAGGACGAGATCCTGGGTTATGGATCGGGCGGGGTATGACGATCGATTCATCAGCCCTCATTGCGATTCTGTTTTCAGAGCCGGGGTTTCTGGATCTCGTGGACTGTATTCTCGAGGCGGACACGGCCCGCGCAGGAGCGCCAACCCTGGCTGAGACAGGGCTTGTCGCGGCGGGCCGTCTGGGCAAGCCGGCGGTTCAACAAGTCGAGGGCCTTGTGCGGGAGCTCGGGATTACGGTCGTGCCGTTCGGCGAGCGAGAGTGGCAGGCGGCGGTTGGAGCATTTTATCGATACGGGCGCGGCCGCCATAGAGCGGCGCTCAACTTCGGCGATTGCCTCGCATATGCCACCGCCGCGATCGCGGGCGACGCACTGCTCTACGTTGGCGACGACTTCTCACACACAAACATTTCCTCAGCGCGGCGATAGCGGGAGCCACACAGCTCGCGCGTCATTCTGCAGTGGCTGAGATGATGGCGAGATGGCTGCGAGTAGCACCAGCGACGGCGCCCAGCTGAATACCGCGATCGAATGTGGCGAGTCGACCGCCCATCTTCCTGGCCAGCCCCAGGAGGTAAATGTCGCTTACCTGACGGTGACCCGCAATGAAGGCGGGGTTGAAGATCTTTGCGTCTCGAAGGCTAAGGCCGTCGCTCCAAAATACGTGTTGCTTGCTCGCACAGAACTGTTCGAGCCGCTGAATCAGCTCGACCGGTTGCCTGACAGCCGCGCCGTATGCGGGGTTGCACAGGACGCGGACGAATGCGGTTTCCGTGAACGGACAGGTCGCCCAGCCGTCGGCGCGGTGGTCAGCGAACCAATCGTGCCCAAGCTCATGATGAACGTGATCGGGATCAAAAAGCGCCACGAGCAGGTTCACGTCGAGCAACGCCGGACGGCTCATCCTTCGTCGCTAAGCTGGTTCACCTGACGCATTGTGGGGCGCCGGGCCCCGGCCGGTCTCGCTGTAAGGACGGGGACGCCGTTTCTGAGGCGTGCTGAACGCGTCGGCGTAAGCGCCTTGCGCGCGAGTTCTGACAAGACCCTGCCAGCCGTCGTACCGCGTGCTTCCGCCATTTCCTTGGCAGCCTGCAACACGTCCTCGTCCAGATCGAGCGTGGTCCGCATGTATGCGGATCATCACGCATCAAGCATCAGATGTCAACTAAACTGTTCCGACACCGCCCACGGGGATGACCTCGGAGCCGGCGCAGATGTCGGGTCTACCGCTGCAGGTCGGCGACCTTCCGCCTGGCACGGTGGCCGTCAGGATCATCCGGAACAATTTTTCCAATAACATTGCGGGACAGTCGGTGACGCTCACGGTGGGCACGACTGAACCGGCGGTCAATACAACCTCCGACTCCAGCGGGCGCGCTGTATTCAACAGTCTTCGTGTGGGGAGCTCGGTTCGCGCTAAAGCGGTCGTGGATGGAGAAGTGCTGGAGTCGCAGCAGTTCGAGCTCCCGGCGCAGGGCGGTGTCCGGCTCGTGCTGGTGGCAGGAGTAGGGGCTGGGGCGGGATCCGACGCCGCGAAGACCGTGCCGGAGATGCTCTTTTCGTCCCCCTCTCCGATCGGTAATATCAGCGCCAGCCCTCCAGAGCCGTCGAACAATAGTTGGCCGATCTTTGCCGGGCTGATGCTGCTGTCGGCCGTCGGGACTGGAGCGTGGTGGTTGCGCCATGCGGTGCGCAAGACTCCCGAGCGAGCTCAGCTGTTCGAGACGCTTGTGCAGGTCGAGAAGAGCTTTCGCGAGAAACGACTGGAGCCAGACCTCTACCACAGCCGCCGCGAGGAATTGATCGACAGGATCGCTCGCCTCGACGCGTCTCTCGACTAAAGCTAACGGCACCAACCAGCCGTCCGACTGGTGTATTCTGCGGCACTGTGGTGAATGCCGGTTAAGCAGAGTCCTCTGACTACGGTTGCCGCCGCGCTGGCGTTTGTCGCCCTCACCGTCATCGTTACCTATCCGCAGGTCTTGAGCCTGGGCACATCCGTGCCCTTTCATTCTGATCCGTATTTCAGCATGTGGCGCCTTGGATGGGTGGCGCACGCCCTCGTGCACTCGCCGCGAGAGCTCTTCGACGCGAACATCTTCTATCCGGAACGTCACACGCTCGCGTATTCCGATGCGATGTTGCTGCCCGGCACCGTGCTCGCGCCCCTGTTCTGGGCCGGGATAAATCCCGTCGCGATCTACAACCTGTCGCTTTTCGCGGCGTTCACGCTGTCGGGACTCGCGACCTTCGTTCTGGCGCGCGATCTCACGGGCAACACCACGGCCGCCTTCGTCGCGGGCGTGATCTATGCCTTCTCCCCGTACCGTTTTGGGCACTACATGCACTTCGAGCTGCAGATGGTCTTCTGGATTCCCCTTGCGCTCCTCCTCATCCACAAGATCGTCGCGAGCGGCAGGGTAAGGGATGGCGCCTTCCTGGGCGTCGTCGTCGGCTGTCAGCTCTTGTCTTCCGTCTACAACGGAATTTTTCTGTCGACGTATTGTGCGTTCTTCGTCCCCTGTCTCCTGGCGGCGATGGGAACACGCCGATGGCGCACGCTGGTTCTTCCGTTGGTGCTGGGGGGAATCATCGCGGCGGCTTTCGCAGCGCCCTATGCGTCGGCATATTCGAGCGCTACAGACACCGTTGGCACGCGCACGCTTGACGACGTCCGGCGATACAGCGCATCGCTGACGCATTTCATGTCCGCCCCGCAAATGAACCGGCTGTACGGGTGGACGGCGATTACCGATCCGATCTGGGCCGACGAGATGAATCTGTTTCCGGGAATCACTGCCATTGGTCTGGCGCTGCTAGGCATATTCGGCGGACGCTCGCGAGTCAGGTTCGCCTACATAGCAGCGTTGATCTTTGCCATCGCCATGACCGCGGGCACGAACGGATTCGTTTACGTCTGGATTTTCGAGCATGTTCCGCTGTTTCGTGGGCTGCGATCGACGGCGCGATTCGACATTCTGGTGGTCATTTCCCAGGCGGTCCTGGGCGCATACGGCGTGGCGTACTTGCTCGAGAGAATGCAGACCGACAAGGGAAAGCGGATCGTGGGCGGCGTGATTGTGTCTCTTCTCGTCGTCGAGTTCGCATCGGCGCCTTCATTGTCTCCAGCGCCTGAGCCGTCGAGGGTCGACGCCTATCTTGCGCACAAGCCACCGTCGGTCATCGTCGAGTTACCGATGAGGTCGAACAGGGCGACGTGGGGTTCGGTGGATTTCCTGTACATGTATCAAGGGATCCCGCACTTCCAGAAAATGGTGAACGGTTACAGTGGCTACGCTCCGGCCTCGTATTACCGCATGCGTGACGATCTGGATTCGTTTCCCGATGACCGCTCGGTCGAGTCCCTGCGCGATCGTGGCGTTGACTACCTCGTCATTCGAGGCGGGTTGATGGAGCCATGGGAGGCCACGGTGATCCTGGACCAGCTCCTGCTTCGCCACGATCTGTCCCTCGAAGTGATGTGGATGGCAGGACCCGAGGGCGAGCCCGAAGCGATCTTCAAGGTATTGAAGTGATGCGCCGATTGCTTTGGGCATCACTGGTCCTCGGATCGGCGATGTCGCTGTACGTGTCCTGGCAGCTGGCGGCGCAGTCGCTGGTGTTCGGCTCGCACGAAGGGCACTGGGTCTATGGTTACGTTGGCGCGTTCAAGACCGGGCTGATCGAGGTATTTTTCGTCGCGGCTGTTCCCGCCGTGGCGCTGCTTTGGGTCTCCTGGCGCCCCCGCCAGGAATCGTTCGAGTGGCCGCTCGTGCTTGCGTGGTGCATTCTCGCCCTTGGCTTCCAGGCATTTCTGCGATCGCTGACCCCGTTCAGCCTGCGGGATATCTTTGCCAACGACGCGGCGAACTCGTTCTATAGCGTCGCGCTGCGCCTCGAGGCCGACGCAATGCTCCGTGGCTTCGAGCAACTGCGCCTGTCGTGGCCGTTGCACGCCCAAAGTAACCTGCCCGGCAAGCTTCTGCTGGTACGGGGCCTGACTCACATCACCTCTCGACCGGATGTGCTGGCCTGGCTGGTTATTGGCTTGTCGAATCTTGGCGGAGTGCTGCTGTACTGGTTCACGCGCGAGTTTCTGAACAGCCGGCGCGCGGCGCT
>JAMQPK010000056.1 GCA_023717525.1 Vicinamibacterales bacterium
CCTTACCTGTACGTCATGTTGCGCTGGGCAATCCGCCTCGAGATCGGCCTATATGGATTCGACAACCTGGTTCGCTTTGCGGAGCGCATGTACCAGGATGCCGGTGTTCGTGCCGCGATCACCGCCGAAGAAGACGGCCTAAGCGAATGGCGGCCGCAGTTCGTTCCCGTCGCCGAAAGCAAGCCAGGTTCGGATTACAGGAAAGTCTCATGAATACCACTCCTCTTCCGACATCTGGAAAAGCTTCGGTCGTTCCCCCTGTGCCGCCGGCGGACTTGCCCCTTCCAACGCGTTTGCTGGCAGGCGTCGCGGTTCCCGACACGCCGCTGGTCACCAGCGCAATCGCCTACGCTCGCGAGCACTGCGAGCCGTATCTCTTCAATCACGTCATGCGCTCCTGGCTCTTTGCGGCGATCGTTGCCGATCTCAAGAAGACCCCGCATGACGCAGAGGTCCTGGCCGTCGCGACGGTGCTGCATGACCTTGGCCTCGCAAAAGCCTTCGATGGACCCTTGAGGTTCGAGGTGGAGGGGGCGAATGCCGCGCGGAAGTTCGCACGCAACGAGGGCCTGGACGATCGTCGAGCGCAGCTGATCTGGGACGGAGTCGCCCTCAACTCGACCGTTTCGATCGCCCTTTACAAGGAACCGGAGGTGGCCTTGTCGACGTCGGGTATCGGGCTCGACTGGGGCGGATTCGGCTACGAGATCGTGAGCGCGGACCAGATGGCCACGATCCTCGACGCCTACCCGCGACTGGAAATGAAGCAGCGATTCACGCGCGCGGTATGCGGTATCGTCGAAACACGTCCCGACACGACTTACGACAATTTCGCCGCCGACTTCGGCGAACGCTTCGTTCCGGGATATAAGAAAAAGTCCATCGTGGACTACCTGTTGAAATCTCCGTTCCGCGAGTAAGAGAATCAAGGTATGGGGGATCAGGCAGCTCCCGCAAGCTCAGGAAAACTCGCCGCGCTCGTCGCGTGGATCGATGCGCGGTTCCCACTGACCAAGCTCTGGAAAGAGCACCTGTCAGAATACTACGCGCCGAAGAACTTCAATTTCTGGTACTACTTCGGCGGCATCGCCCTCTTTATTCTCGGCCTGCAGATTCTCACCGGCATTTTCCTGACGATGAGCTACAAGCCTTCCGCAGCGGAGGCTTTCGGCTCGATCGAATACATCATGCGCGACGTCGAGTGGGGCTGGCTGATCCGTTACATGCACTCGACGGGCGCTTCTGGTTTTTTCGTCGTCATCTACCTGCACATGTTCAGGGCGCTGCTCTACGGATCGCACCACAAGCCGCGCGAGCTGGTCTGGATTTTTGGCGTGTTGATTTATCTCGCATTGATGGCTGAAGCATTCTTCGGCTACCTGCTGCCCTGGGGTAACATGTCTTACTGGGGCGCGCAGGTGATTGTCTCGCTGTTCGGTACGTTTCCGCTGATCGGCGATTCGCTGATCGAATGGATCCGCGGCGACTATTTCATTTCGGATATCACACTCAATCGCTTCTTTGCCCTGCACGTCGTGGCACTGCCGCTGGTACTGATCTTTCTCGTCGTCGCCCACGTCCTCGCGCTGCACGAAGTGGGCTCGAACAACCCGGACGGCATCGAGATCAAGAAAACGATTGGACCCGATGGTCGTCCGTTGGACGGGATACCATTTCATCCCTACTTCACGGTCAAGGACCTGTTCGGCCTCAGCGTTTTTCTCCTGCTGTTCGCAGCCGTGATCTTTTTCGCACCGGAGCTGGACGGGCTGTTCCTCGAGCGGCCGAACTTCGAACCGGCCAATCCGCTTCTGACACCTGCGCACATCGCCCCGATTTGGTACTTCACGCCGTATTACGCGATCCTGCGCGCCGTCCCGGCATTCCTGAGCACTCAAGTGTGGGGCGTGCTGACGATGTTTGCCGCGGTGCTGCTGCTGTTTTTCGTGCCCTGGCTCGACCGCTCGCCGGTCAAGTCGATCCGTTACCGTGGCCCGATCTACAAGACGGCGCTGATGGTCTTTGCTGCAGATTTCATTGTGCTCGGCTACTGCGGCATGAAGCCTGCGGTGCAGCCCTTCAAGGCTATATCGGTCGTCGGCACGCTCATCTACTTCGCCTTCTTCCTGCTGATGCCGTGGTACTCGCGCATCGACCGCGCCCGGCCGGAACCTTCGCGGGTGACCTCTTGAGAGGCCCTGCATGACTAGGAACTCTTGCGTACGCTCTGGACGCTGGAGAAGCAGCGGATCGCGAAGACAAGGAACACGAGCCAAAGCACGAACCACACTGACCCGACCGCGAAAAGTGCGATCGAAAAGAGGATCAGGCTCGGCGCGAAGAACAGCAGGATGTAGCCCACCAGCCAGAAGCGATCGCCTCGCCGGGAGTACAGTGCCCGCTCGGTCTCCCCGATCCGGCCGCCCAGCGCGGACCAATAGTAGTAGAAAGAGGAGAACACGAACGAGAATGTCGCCACACCCATCACGACGACTGTGGCTTGAAACAGCAAGGCGTTGGCCTCGCCGCTTACGAACTTCGGGAAGAGAAAGAACAGGGTAAACGTGAAGATCGCAATGCTTGACGCGGCGAGCGAATAAGAGCGATTGACGTTTGCGGTCGCAAGATCGTCTGCCATCGACACCCCCTTCTCAGAACGCCCGATTCATGTCATTTCCTCGTGCGCCTTGTTGAAAGAAGCCGCGGACGCTTTCGGCCTCTGGTGCTGACCGCGCCCGGCCGTCTCCAGTTGCGCATCGATCCAGTCCTGGATGTCCACAATGACTTGCTGCTTTCCGACGTCGGCCAGCAGATCGTGAAAGTGGCCCTCGTACAGCTTCAGCGTCTTGTCGCTCGAGCCGGCCTTCTCGTAGAACTCCTTGCTGCCGCTCGGCTTCGTCACCTTGTCCGCGGTGCCGTGCAGGATGAGGAGCGGCAGGGTGATCTGCCCGAAGCTTTTCTCGAGCAACTCGTCGGCGCGAGCCAGCTCGGCCATCGTCTCGCTCGGCTGCGACTCGTTGGCGATCAGCGGGTCGGCGTTCAGCGCCGCGACGACCGCTGGATCGCGTGAAAAATCCTCGTTCTTGAGCTTGAACACGTGCGCGTGCGGCGCCACATGGCTGATCCCCTTGACGATCGCCAGCACGAAGTCCGGCGCCGGCACCTGGTAGGCGAAGTCCTCACAGATGAGGCCTGCAATTTTGTCCTGCTCCTCTAGCGCGTAGCCACAGGCGATCACCCCGCCGGCGCTGTGGCCGAGCAGGAATACCGGCAGGCCCGGCTCGCGCGTCTTAACGATGTCGATGAAGGTTGCGAGATCGCTTGTCCAATCCGCGAACTTCTTTACGAAGAAGCGCTCGCCCTCGGAGCGGCCGCGGCCGCGATGATCCAGGGCGTAGACCGCGAGCCCGTTCGATGTGAACTGTTGTGCGGCCCATTCGTACAGGCCGCTGTGTGCGTTCAGCCCATGAGAAATGACGACCACGCCGCGCGACTTGCCCGCCGGCTGCCACTCGCGCGTGAAGATCTTGACGCCCTCGACGCCTTTGAAGCTTCCTTCATTCATATGCTTGAACCTCGTCGTCTGGGAATGGTTTCCAAAGTCAGCTT
>JAMQPK010000061.1 GCA_023717525.1 Vicinamibacterales bacterium
TACCTGCAACGCGATTCCGGCCTGCCCCAGATGCAGTCATGGCCGCTGCTGCGAAACCTGCACAGCGACCCGCGCTGGGAGAGCCTTCTCGAGAAGCTGGGACTCGCCGCCTGGGTCGAAGGCACCGGAAGCGACCCGTGCCGCCTCGGCACGCTGATTGCTAGCTAGACTTCCCCGGCACCCACGCGGAACTGATCATTCAATCACGGAGTTCAATCATGTCGCGACGTCTTGCATCATTTCTAGCTTTCTTCGTGTTGGCGTTTTCGTCCTCGTCCACCTGGGCCGATGACTTCGACGCCACGATCGCGGTGTTCAAGAAGGCGAGCCAAAGCGGCGCCTACTTCGGCAAAAGCTACGGCTATGCGGTGTTTCCGACGATCGGCAAGGGCGGAGCGGTCGTCGGCGGCGCCTACGGCAAGGGCCGTGTTTACGAGAAGGGCAATTACGTCGGCGATATCTCGGTGACACAGCTCTCCGTGGGCTTCCAACTTGGCGGCGAGGCCTACAGCCAGATCATCTTCTTCGAGGACCAGCGCGCATTCAAGGAATTCACGAACGGGAACTTCGAGTTCGGCGCGCAGGCGCAGGCGGTGGCGATCACCGCCGGCGCTTCGGCCGCCGCCACGACCACCGGCAGCACGGCCGGCGCGAGTGGCACTCAACACCATGCCAAGAACGTCGCCGAGCCCTACAAGGGAATGACGACCTTTACGGTGGCCAAGGGCGGGCTGATGTACGAGGCCAGCATCGGCGGCCAGAAGTTCAACTACAAGAAGAAGTAGTCCAACGATCCATCGCCTGGTTTGACATCCTGCGTTATCCGGCGCAACGTGCTCGGCCATGCACGCCCGCCCGGTCTCGATAGCCCTCGTTGCAGTGGCGCTCACCATTGCTTCGGACGCGGCCATGTCCGAAATCTACAAGTGGGCCGAGGCCGACGGCTCCGTGCATTACGGCGACACGCCTCCCGCGCAGACGAAAAACGTCCGTCTGATCGGAAAGGATTCGGGCTACGTTAGCGTTGTGCCGGGTCTTTCGAAGGAAGAGTTGGCGCGGTTGCGCGAGCGCGATGATCAGTTGCGTCTGCAGCGCCTCGAACGCGAAGTCGAGGAACTGCGTGCCCGTGAACTGGCGCGCGAATACGCTCAACAGGAAGTCGTTTATTCCGATGTATACGTACCGGTCTACGGGTACTGGCGGCCGCGGCATGATCGCAAATTCGGTCACGAGAAGCCGCGCCCGGAACATCCGATTGCCAAACCGAGTCCGCCCCACCGGACTCCGCCAATGGAGCAGCCAATCGCCGCTCGCACACCGGTCCTGGCCCTGGGCCGGCGCTAGTTGGACTACGCCTCAACTCGCCGCACGCTGATTTCGCATTCGCTAGTAGCCCATCCGCATCGACGTGTCGTCCTCGTCTTCAACGTCGACCTTGGCTGACTGCGGCAACTTTGCGATGATCTCTTCGATCATGCGAACGTGCTCGGCCTCTTCGTTCCGCAACTCCTCGAACAACGCCTTGACGTCCGGTTGCTTCACGCTGCTCAGCGCGCTGTCGTAGAACGCGAAGGCCTTCTTTTCGGATTGCAATGCCACCTCGTACGCCTTGAACTCGGACATGTCAGAGCGAGGCGCGCCGACATCGGGAGCCTCCACATCGAAGATGTCGTCGAGCTTGACTGTGGCGGGCTCATCGCCAAACAGTGCGCGCCGGCGCTTGGCCAATTCATCCCCGTGTTTCTTCTCGTTGTCGGCCATCGATTGGAACACTGACCCGGCATTGGTGGAAAGGCCGAGTCCGATCTGTCTGGCGAACAAGGTGTAGCGCTCAAACGCCTCGACCTCGATCAGACTGGCCAGATCGAGAGTGTCCATCAGTGTGAGCTTGGAAATTTCGACTTTCGCTGACATAAATCCCCCTTTTCGTTCTCTAAGTATCCCCGTTTCGCGAACGCGGTGTCTACATCCGCGCGGCGGCCGATCGCTCGGTCATGTCCGGTTCGACTTCGCGTCTTGATAACTGCCCTGACACCCGCCGAGATACCGGGCAGTACTCGATGCGGATCGACGAACTGTCGGGCGTCCCCGCAGCGATAGAGGGCGCTGGTACGAACGCTGGCGCTAGGTCATTCGCGCCACTCGGAGACGCCTTGCCCTTGAACACGAACCGCCGGCGCGCATCGTGGTAGGCCGGGTCGGGGCCGAAGAAGTTGGCCCACATTTTCTTGAGTTCCTCGACGCGATAGGCGGAGAGCGGCTTGAACCGTTCGTCGGCGACGCGTCGCTCGCGCTTGGCGTGCAGTCGGCGCCAGAAATACGGATGACGCGCCAGTTCGTTCGCCCGGAGTGTCAGCTCGTGCTCGAAATCCTCGACGCTCTCGCCGAAAGCATCGTCGAGGAGTCCGATCGCCTTGGCGTAGCGGGTGCCGATGGGCTGCAGGCGCTCCGTGAGCAGGAGGGCGAGATCATTGCCCACCCGCCGCGGCAAAGAGTAGGTCCAATACTCCGAGCCGTAGAGCCTTCCCATGCCCTTGTAGTGCGGATTGAGCACCACGCCGCGGCGCGCGTACACATGGTCGGCCGCGAGCGCGAGCATCGCACCACCCGCGCCCGCATTGCCGCGCAGCGCAGCGACGACCAGGTGCGAGTTCGTGTGCAGGATCTCCCGCACGAGGTCGTTGATCGCAATGATGTTGTGCCATGACTCGCGGGCTGGACTGGCGGCTGCCTCGATTGTGTTGAGGTCGATTCCGTTCGAGAAAAAATCTTCTCCGCCCAGCAGCGCGATCACCCGGGTCGGGCGTCCGCGTGCAAACACAAAGGCCTCGCGCAGTCGAACGCACTGTTCGGTGCTCATCGCACCGTTGTAAAAGTCGAAATACAGATAGCCGACCTGATCGCGCTCCGCGTAGC
>JAMQPK010000064.1 GCA_023717525.1 Vicinamibacterales bacterium
TCATCGCGTCCGCGTCAAAGATCCCGCGGGCTTCCTGGTCGACGTGATTCACGGCCAGGAGACGCACGCTCCGATCGAGCACCGTCAGTCGATCCCGATGAACACGATCGCCAACCGTCGCCGACACGGGCAATGCGTTCGGTTGACCCCGGCGCCCTCGCACCTCGTGCGCCTGGGCCATGTGTTCGCAACATCGAACGATTTCAGGGGATCTGTGGACTTCTACACGCGCCTGTTGGGTTTCAAAATCTCGGATACGTATTTCGCCGGCTCGCCCGACAACATGATCGCCGCCTTCTTGCGCTGCGGGCTCGGGGACACCTGGACCGATCACCACACCTTAGGCTTCCTCGCCGCGTCGGACGGCCGCAGCCATTTCGATCACTCGGCGTACGAGGTGATCGATCTTGATGACGTCGTCCAGGGCGGCGAGTATCTGAAGACCAAAGGCTACCGCCACGCCTGGGGCATCGGGCGCCACGTTCAGGGCAGCCAGATCTTCGACTATTGGCGCGATCCGTTCGGCAACAAAGTCGAGCACTGGACCGACGGCGATCTGGTCAACGACAGCACGCCCACGGCCCGCGCACAGTTGTCACCGTCCGAGCTCGCACAGTGGGCGCCCGAGTTCAATCCCGAGTTCTTCGCTTGACCGCGGCACTCTCGCAACGAAGGCAGCCACGATAATGAAACTTGCGCGCTTCACGGCCGCTGGCAAGACCCAACTTGGCGTCGTCCTCGACGGCCACGTCATCCCGCTGGCCGATCTCGTGCCGGGTGTGCCGGCCTCTCTGAAGCAGGTGATCGCCGACGGACCCGAGCTGCGCGCCCGGCTGCAGGCGGCAATCGAAGGCGCCGACGGGCGTGTGCCGCTCGAGAGCGTGAAGCTCGAAGCGCCCATTCCCGATCCGCAGAAATACCTCGCGATCGGCATGAACTACCTTGACCACGTCGAGGAGGCGCGCAAGGGCGGCGTCACCATGCCGAAGGTGCAGGTCTGGTTCAACAAGCAGGTCTCGTGCATCAATGGGCCGTTCGACGCGGTTCATCTGCCGCGCGTGAGCGAGATGGTGGACTACGAGGCCGAGCTGGGCGTGGTCATCGGCAAGCGCTGCAGACACGTCTCCGCGGCGGATGCCCAGGACGTGATCGGCGGCTACTTCATCTCCAATGATGTGACCGCTCGTGACTGGCAATTCGCGAGCCCGACGTTCACGCTCGGCAAGAGCTTCGACACGCACGGGCCGATCGGACCCTGGATCGTGACGCCGGACGAGATTCCCGATCCGCATGTGCTGCAGATGCGCCTGTTCGTCAATGGTGATCTGCGCCAGAATTCAAACACGTCGCAAATGATCTACAACGTCTACGCGCAGATCGAGCACCTCTCAAAGGTCATGACGCTCGAGCCTGGCGATCTGCTCGCGACCGGCACGTGTGCGGGTGTCGGCATCGCTCGCGGACGCGAAGGGATGCTCAAGGGCGGCGACGTCGTGCGCGTCGAGATCGACGGCATCGGCCATATCGAAAACAGGTTCGTTGCGGAGCCGGCTGGCGCCAGTCAGTAAAGAGGCGGAAAGGGGGCTGCGGCGTGAAACGAGCGATTCTGCGGGCCATCCTGTTGTCGTTGACGCCCATGCTCAATGCCACGGCGAAGAAGCATCCCGCGTTTCGCGCGGCGCTTGCACGCCACGACTACACCGCGCAGATTCGACTGAAAGACGGCAGCATCGGCCGCACGTTCACGATCCGTGCGGGTCGTGTCACCTCGCGTCCCTTCCGTGGGGAGCCCGCCGATGTGCAGATGGTGTTTCACGATCTGTATACCGCGCTCGCGATGCTGAAGCCCAATGCGGACATGGCCGAGGTCGTGCACGCCGCAAAGAATTTCAAAGTGGTGGTGCAAGGCCGGGATGAGCTGTCCGTGGCCTTCATGCGGCTGCTGAGCTTATCGCAGCAGGTGAAGCTCGCGCAGGGTACGCGGATGCGCGATGGCGCCGTGCGGTATGCGACCAATACCAACGCCGGACCGCTATTCATCTATGTCAAGGACGGCCGCATCCTGCGCACCACTCCGATCGAGCTCGTCCCCACGGATGCGCGGAGCTGGACTATGCATGCGCGCGGCAAGACGTTCACTCCCTCGCGCCGAACGACCGTTGCACCCCATGGCCTCACGTTGAAGTCGACCGTATATTCCGACCAGCGCCTGCTGTATCCGATGAAGCGAGTGGACTTCGATCCGGCCGTCGCGCGCAATCCGCAGAATCGCGGCAAATCGGGATACGAGCGC
>JAMQPK010000102.1 GCA_023717525.1 Vicinamibacterales bacterium
GACCCCTTTTTCGCACTCATCGCTGCCGCCATACTGGTGGCGATCGCGATATCACTTCGCGCGCCCCGGCCGAATCCAGCAGCGAAGGCCGGCGACATTGTCGACCGCAAACGGCCGATCGTCATCGCCGAAATGCCGGCAGAACCTCGTCCGTCGGATAGTATTGCGCCACCGCCTCGCCGGGCAGCCGGCAGGCGTCCGCGTATGGCGCGCCAGCTTGTGGTCGACTTCATTCCGCTCGGCCCCTTGGCGCCGGCCGAGTTGTCGGGATCGTTTCAGATTGTTCCGGTTCGCATCGACAATACGCCGGCACACCTGGTGCTCGGTGAAGACGGCATTGCTCAAGGGATCCTCTGGAGGTCACGATGACACGAATTACGACACATCACACTCTTCTAACGGCAGCCGGATTGCTGATGGCGGCAGGCGGCAGCTTCGCGCAAACGCCAGGGACGGAATCAGCTGGCGTGTTCTTCGAACGGAACGTGGAGTTCATGTCCGCGCCGATTGCGTTCGACACTGAAACAATCACGGGCGCGCCCTACTCGGCCGAAGCCGTCACCGAGATCACGCAGACGCTGGCAGATGGCAACAGAATCGTTCGCAGGACGACGGCGGAAGTCGCGCGCGACAGCGTCGGGCGCACGCGGCGCGAGCAGGGCCTGGCGATGCTCGGCCCGATGATCAACGCGCCGGAGGAATTCCGTCACGTTCAGATCACGGACCCCGAGGCCCACACAATGATCATCCTGAACATGAAGGACAAGACGGCGCAGAAGATGCCCGCACCGAACGTTCGCTTCACGACGAAGATGGGAGTCGCTGGCGAGCCAGCCGGCGGCACGTTCGAAATGGCGCTGCCCCCGCCTGCGCCCGGCGGCGCCAACACACAGATGATCTACCGCGCGGAGCAGAGCGGGCCGATGTCGAAACCGGTGATCGAGTCGCTGGGGAAACAATTCGTGGAGGGCGTGGAAGCCGAGGGCACACGGACGACCTCTACGATTCCTGCCGGACAGGTCGGCAACGAACTGCCCATCAGCGTCGTGTCCGAGCGCTGGTTCTCGCCGGATCTGAAGGTTCTGGTGATGAGCCGTCAGTCCGATCCGCGCTTCGGAGACACGACATATCGCCTGACCAACATCGTTCGCGCCGAGCCATCTCCGGCGCTGTTCGAAATACCGGCCGACTTCACCGTGAATGAAGCCGGCCCGGAACGCGATGTGATTATCAGAAGGATCGTGAAGTAGCGGCTATCTGAAACTCGGGCGTCGCGAACCGAATCTGCGGCGCCCGGCAGACGGCCCTGCGCCATGGCCCTGGCCCGGATGACCGCCGCGATGGGAACCCGACGGCGGCTGGCCACCATGCGCGGCGCGCCGGTCGGCATTGGCCTTCGCCCGTTGCCGCTCGTCGGCCTTTCGCGCGCGAATCTCGGCGATGCGCTGGGCATGCGGAACCTCGAGACGCTGCTCGGCTCTGGCCTGATAGTCGAAGTCGGAGATGGTCACACGCGGCAGTCTCTTGTTGATGGCGCGCTCGATGCTGCGAAGATCGCCTTCATCCTCTGGGGCGACGAGCGTGAACGCCGACCCGGTCAATTCCGCGCGGGCAGTGCGCCCCACTCGGTGGATGTAGTCATCGGGCACCGCCGGCACATCAAAATTGATGACGTGGCCGAGTGCCGTCACATCGATGCCCCTCGCCGCAATGTCGGTCGCCACCAGCACGCGATAGCGCCCGTTCTTAAAGCCCTGCAACGCATCGGTTCGCTGCGCCTGCGACCGATTTCCATGAATGCGCGCGACGCTCACTTTCTGATTGTCGAGATACTTCGCGAGCCTGTCGGCGCGATGCTTCGTGCGCGTGAACACGAGCGCCTCTTTCACCTCGCCGCTCGTTAGGAGCTTCAGCAGCAGCGACGGCTTCAGATGCGTGGCGACGGGATAGATGGCCTGTGTGATGCCTGTCGCGGGTGCTGACTGCCGCTGAAGATTAATCATCACCGGGTTGTGCAGCATGTCGTGCGATAGCTTCACAATCGGCTCCGGCATCGTCGCGCTGAAGAACAGCGTCTGTCGCTTGGCCGGGATGTGCCGGAGGATGCGGCGAATGTCGGGAAGAAATCCCATGTCGAGCATGCGGTCCGCCTCATCGAGAACCAGATACTCGAGCCCGTTCAGCTTCGCGTAAGGCTGGCGGAAATGGTCGAGGAGACGTCCCGGCGTGCCGACGATCACGTCGACGCCGCTACGGAAGGCGTGCTCCTGCGGTCCCATGCCGACGCCGCCATAGACGGAGGCGCCGTTGATGTGCGTGTGGACGGCGAAGTCTTTCAGATCCTCGAGAATCTGCGCGGCGAGCTCGCGCGTCGGCGTGATGACGAGCGCGCGCGTCGTGCCCGGCCTCGAGCGCGGCTTCTGCATCAACCCATTGAGAATCGGCAACAGAAAGGCGGCGGTTTTTCCGCTGCCGGTCTGCGCGCAGGCGAGCAGGTCTCTGCCCTCGAGCGCCGGCGGAATGGCATCCGCTTGAATGGGCGTCGGGCGTTGAAAGCCGAGGTCTTTGATACCACGAAGAAGATCGGGATGGAGCTTGAGTTGCGTGAACGGCATTGACAATATTCTTACCTTACGAGGGCGCGGCGTCTGCCGCGAAAGTCAGTAGCGGAATGCGTACTGAAGGTCTACAGGCGGGTGTTCGATCCGACGAGTGACTGGGACAGTGTAACACACAGGTCCTTGGTCCTTAGGCCTTGGTCCTTGGGCCGGTTCCGGCCCAAGAACCCTAGAACTTTAGAACTTTAGAACCTCATTTCACTTCTAACGCTTGTATCGACAGCGCGATCTTCACCTCGTCGCCCACTGCAAAACCGCCCGTTTCGAGCAATGCATTCCAGGCGAGGCCGAAATCCTTGCGGTTGATGGTGAGCTCGGCTTCGAACATCGCCTTCTCGTTGCCCCATGGATCCTTCGCCCGGCCAAGGTACTCGACGGGCAGCGTCACCTTCTTCGTAATGCCGTGAATCGTCAGGTCACCAAGCACGTCAAACGATTGAGGGCTCCGCGGACTGGCCGAGAGGCTCTTGAACGTCAACGTCGGGTATTTCTCCACATCAAAGAAGTCGGCGCTGCGAAGGTGATTGTCGCGATCGACCGTGCGTGTATCGATGCTCGCCGCTTGAATGGTGATGTCCGCGCGGGCGTCGGCAGGGTTCTGCTCGTCGAACGTCAGTGAACCGCCAAAGTCGCTGAAGTGCCCACGAACCTTGGTCAGGAGGTGCCGCACCTGGAACGTGACCTCCGAGTGGGCCTTGTCGATCTGGTACGTGCCGGTCGCCGTCTGCGTCAGTGTCTGGGTCATCGGTTTTCCTCTTTCTGTTTGTTAACAAACGATTGTGTAAACGCTATTTGTCTAAACACCTATTGAGGTCACAAAATTCCCGCCCTATAGCGCCGCCCGGGCCTCCGAGAGCAATTTGATGAGCTCCCGGGCTTTCTTCTCGCCCAGGTGTCCGAGCTGCCGCGTGTGAATCGCCGTCATCTCCCGGTCGAGTTTGTCGACGAGCTTCAAGCCTTTCTCGGTGATCTGCGTCGACACGTAGCGCCGGTCCTGCCCGGTGCGCTGACGCTGAACAAGCCCGTCGCGCTCCATCCGATCGAGCAGCCGGGTGACGTCCGGCACCCGCGTCACCAGCCGCTGCCCCACTTCGTTTCGACACAGGCCGTCCGGCGATCCGCGCAGGATACGCAGGACGTTGTATTGCGTGGGCGTCAGTCCGAACGGTTTCAGCGACTCTGCCGCGTCGTGCATGAAAACGGCCGCCGTCCGGACGATGTTCAACAGCGCCTCCTCTTCCAGGGACCTGAAAGGCTTGGTCATCCTGAGTTCGGCGAGCAGATCCTTGGCCGGTGGCTTCACGTCACGAATATACGTGTTTAAACACTCGTTGTCAAACAAAGGGGTCTGACCCCTTTTATCTGTCGCCGCACGAGTACGTCCGTCCTCGGCTATCCTGTGATTTCCAAGGGATCAGGCGTTGGTGCTGGACTTGCTTACCGGTAAAGCGCCCCTTCAACCTGGAGGCCGTTTGATGAACCGTCCGCTTGCGCTGGCGCTCCTCATGCTGATGGTGCTCGCCAGCCCGCTGCGCGCGCAAAACCCGGATTTCCTGTTCGGCAGCCCGAACGGCACAGTCGCCGTTCGCATGGGCTGGCACTACGCCCGTGCCGGCAGCGACCTGTTCACGTTCGTGCAGGATCAGTTGACGCTGAACAAGAAGGACTTCAACGCGCCAGCCATCGGCGTCGATGTCGACGTGCCCCTGCGCTCGCAGCTCAGCGTGATCGCCGGCTTCGAGTACAGCGGTTCGTCCCAGGATTCCGAGTACCGCAATGTCGTGGACAACAACCGCCTGCCGATTACGCAAACGACCACATTCCACGAATTGAATATGAGCTACGGCCTGAAACTGTCGCTCACGCCGCCCGGACGCTCCATCAGCACTCACGCCTGGATCCCGTCGGCTGTCACACCGTATGTGGGTGCCAGTGCCGGCGCCCTCTGGTATAAGTTTCATCAGCAGGGCGATTTCGTGGACTTCACAGATTCCTCGGTCTTCTATAAGAACTTCGATTCGCGCGGATGGGCGCCGAGCATAAACGTGCTGGGTGGCGTCGACGTAAAGGCATCGAAACGTCTGTACGTGAACATCGAGACCCGGTATCTCTGGTCGCACGCGACGCTCGACAGCGAATTCAGCGGCTTCCGTCCGATCGATCTGACCGGCTTGAAAATTGGAGCCGGCGTGCGCTACATGTTTTAAGAGACAACACCATGACTACAAAGAGCATGATCCGGATCATCACGTTGTCGATGGGACTTCTCGCCGCCGTGCCGGTCGCGGGCTTCGCTCAAGCGGCTAAGCTCGACGCGCGCTGGACACCTTATCTCGGATGTTGGCGGCTGTACCAGGACAACCGGCGCGCGTTCGATATGCCGGTCTCCGATGCCCTGATGGTCTGCGTGGCCCCTTCGACGGACAACTCGGGCGTCACGCTCACGACGTACGCCGACGGGCGCACCATCCTGACCCAGAACATCGCCGCCGACGGCCTGGCCCTTCCAGTGAATGAAGCCGACTGCCAGGGCACACAGACGACCGAATGGTCGCGCGACGGCGAACGAATGTTTACGACTGCAGAGCTAAGCTGTAACGGCCGGCCGAAGCGGCACATCTCCGGCGTCACCGTGATCGTCAAGGGCCCAACGTGGGTCGACGTGCAGGCGACCGATGTCGACGGCGACACTCAGGTGCGAATCCGCCGATACCGGCGCGCCATCGAGCGCCCCGCCGAAGTGACTGAACTACCCGGCGACATGGAGCCGCGAGCGATGGCCGACGCACAGGCGCTGAGCGCGGTGGGAATGAGCCTGGAAGATGTGATTGAGGCGAGCAAGAAGATATCGGCAGAGGCGCTGGAAGCCGCGCTCGACGAAACCGGCGGGCGCTTCAATCTGAACAGTCGCGCGCTGAGGCAGTTGTCCGATGCCGGCGTCTCACGGGACGTGATCGACCTGATGGTCGCGCAGTCGTTCCCGGATCATTTCAGAGTCGACCGCGCCGCGTGGAATGCGCCGTCGCTTCCGTCTTCGATGTCCGGCGGAGGCACGTCGACCGTCTACAGCGGTCTTGCACCGACCTACCCGTACTACGACCCTTACTATTCGTACTACTCGTACTACTCGCCGTTTGCGTATCCCTACTGGGGCAGCTATTACTACAACGGCTACTACCCGTACTACCCGCCGGTGGTGATTGTTCCTCCCGTCGGCTCCATCGGCATCGGAGGCGGCGGCACGATCGTCGGCCCTCCCGAACCGCCGGGCGTCGTCGTGAACGGCCGCGGCTACACGCGCGTGTCGCCGGGCCCGCCGACTGCCACTCCGACCGGCGACGGCTCAGCAGATTCGTCGCGCACGGTTTCTTCGCCGCGCACGGTGCGCAGCACTGGTGATCCATCAGGAGGGTCGGTTTCAGGTTCCGGCTATTCGAGCGGGACCTCGAGCGGCGGAACCACGAGCGGCACGAGCTCGGGCGGTGGCGGATCGATCGGTGGCGACGGCGGCGGCGGCCGAACAGCGCAGCCGAGATAGGTCCTTGGTTCTTGGTCCCTGGTTCTTGGTCCGGACCAAGAACGAAGGACAAAGGACCAAGGACCACTTCGTCAGTTCAGAGGCCGCGACGCGGTGTAAGCGGAAATATTCAGCAGATCCTCTTCAGTCAGCTTCGCAAGGACCGGCTTCATGAGGTCGGCCCACACGCCGTTACGGGCGCCAACCTTCATGTCCCACATCTGACGCACGAGATAGCTCGGCGAGCGGCCCGCGAGGCCGGGCACCGGGCCGAGCCCCTTCAGATCTGCTCCGTGACAGATGGCGCACGCCGTGGTCTTGCCGCCGCCGTGCGTCACAAGCGCTTCGCCCTTCTTCACGCTGCCGACCGGCGCATACGCAATAAATCCAGATCGTGGATCGCGAAACATCTCTGTGCGCTCGGTGTTCTCTGGCACTTCGATGATGCGCTGACCGAGCGGCTCGGTCTCGCTGCCGTCGAGCTTCAGGAAGAGGCCGCCGGCAATGCGCGTCTTCGGCACGTCCTTCACTTCGACGACCTTCACCCAAGACGTCATCTTGACCTTGGCGAAGTACTCGGCCGTCTGCTTGATCTCATCGTCTGTCATCGCCTTGGCGATCGCGATCATCGCGTTGGTGTTCGCCTTGCGCGACTCGGCGCTCTTGCGCGTGCCGTTCCTGAAGTCCTGCATCTGCTGAATGAAATACGCCACCGGCAAATCGTTGACGGACGCGTTCTCGGCACGCCCCTTCCCGTTTGGATAGTGGCAAAGGCTGCACGCCCGCACATCCTTCGCGCGCCCTTTCGCCACGACCTCTGGCATCGCAGGATGGTCCTCCGGATACCAGTCTGCGGGGCCGAACCCGTTGCGAATTTCGGTCAACGTGAACGAGCCCGTGCTGCCGGGGAGGCTCTTCCTGGAACCGTCATCCTGTGCCGCAGGCGCCGCAGGAGGTGGCGGCGGCACAGCGGCAGGAAGGAAACCATAGGCCCACGGAATCGGCCCGGTGGCCGGAGCCGCAGGCTGCTGGGCCAACAGCGCACCTGCCGCAACAAGAATCATCGACACGCTCACTATCGCCAGAAATCGTCGCATCATCGTTCCTCCATAGTAGTTGTCAGTTGTCAGTTGTCAGTTGTCAGTTTTCAGTGCACCCGACCAGCAAACTGAGAACTGCCAACTGAAAACTGAGAACTGGCGTTGTTACACCACGTCCACGCGGCACATCCAGCCGGTCGATGGACTCTTGTCTCTGTCCCAGCCGGGGTGAACGCCGGCGTCGCAGAAATACAATTTGCCGTTCACCATCGCAAGGCCATGTGGATCGGGATCGCCTGGCGCAAGCTCAATCGTCTCGAGCGTCGCGCCGGTCTTCGCGTCCATCTTCACAAGGCGCGCGGCTTCGTCGCCGTCGACCACCCACATGGCGCCGTTGTCCCACGCAAGGCCGTGCGGTCGTGCCAGCTGTTGAAATGGATGCGCAATGATCGGCTGAAAGGTTTCGGCGTCGACCTGCATGAGGGCGCGCAGACGGCCCGCCGCAAGCCAGAGAGTGCCGTCGACATACTCGATGCCCGTGGCCGAGCCGCCGCCCAGCGGGATGGTGTGCCGCTTCAGGACCTTGCCGTTCATATCGCACTGAAGAATTTCCTGATTGGTGCGATCGATCTTCACCGGTCGATCGAACTGCGCCGCGCCATTGGCCGACATCCAGAGATAGCCGCCGCCCACAGCGATGCCGCTGCAGTTGTGGCACTCGGTGTCGAACGCGCGGAGCACCTTGCCGTCGAGGCTCATCAACACGGCGCGATCGGTGACCTGCTCGCCAATCCAGAAACCCTCGGGCGACGCGTCGAGCGCATTCGGATGGCCGTCTGGGGTCTTGAAAAGCCTCGTGACGGTGGCCTTACGCACAGGTGGTGGCGGCGCTGCGGGACGCGCCGGCCCGCGCACCTCGCCTGGCGCGAGCGGGCGCCCTCGTTGCGCGGCAGAGACCGACCCTGCGACGATCCCCATGCCAATCGCGGTGAAGAAATCGCGCCGTTTCAGGCTCATCCCGGCTCCTCTTGACGTTTGCGTGGAAGCAACTTGCCGTAAGCCCCGGTGTTTGTCAAGAATCTACAGCATGAAACAACGACTACTGTGGGTGGCAGTGTGCCTCGCGACAATGGGATGCGGTGGAAGCGGCGGGTCGGGATCGGGAAAGGCTGGACCGTACACCGGGCAGCAACCCGCGTTTTCGCAAACCGACCTGACGGTCGGTGAGGGAACCCGCGCGGCCAGAACAGCGCGCATCACGGTGAATTACACGGGCTGGGTCTACGATCCGAACGCGCCCGACCACAAGGGATCGCAATTCGACACATCCATCGGGCGCGAGCCGTTCTCCTTCACGCTCGGCGCAGGAGAAGTGATTCCCGGCTGGGACCAGGGCTTCAACGACATGCGCGTCGGTGGCAAACGCCGGCTGATTATTCCGACAGACATGGGATACGGGGCTCAGGGCACGCCCGACGGATCGATTCCACCGAACGCGCCGCTGGTGTTTGAAATGGAACTGCTGGGAGTTAAGTGATAGTCAATAGGCGATAGTCATCCGCGCAGGCGCGCGACCAGCTTGCGCATGTCGTCGGGCACTGGAGCCTCAAAGGTGACGGTTCGATTTTCGATCGGATGGCGGAAGCTCAGGCGCGCCGCGTGAAGCGCCTGCCGCCCGAATGGGATCGGGCGTAGTTCGTCTGGACCGAAGGTGTAGCGGACTTCGCCCACCAGCGTGTGGCCGCGCAGGCGCGCCTGGATCCGGATCTGATTCCGCTTGCCTGTCGTCAATCGGACCTCGATCAGGCTCGTCGATTCGAATGTCTCAAGCACTTTGTAGTCGCTGATGGCTTCGACGCCGCGCGGATCCTTCGGGTGCGTCTCTTTCTGGATAAGAGCCTTGCGGTCCCAGACGAGATGATCGCGCCAGGTCCCAGACGCCGGCAGCGGTTTGCCGTAGACCACGGCCAGGTACACGCGCTCTGGTGTCCGCTGGCGGAACTGCGCCTTCAGCAGCCCCTGCGTCCGCGGATCTTTCGCGAACAGCACCACGCCAGACGTATCTCGATCGATGCGATGCACGACGAATGGCTTCCGCTTTCCGTGCGAGCGGAGGTGATCGACGATCTGATCGAAGATTGACGTTTCTTCACCGCGCTTCTCGAGCGGAACGGCGAGCAGGCCGGCCGGCTTGTTGAGAACGATCACGTATTGATCTTCGTAGAGGATCCGCAGGTCGCCCGAGACGAACGGCAGCACCCGGCGCTTCGCGCTGCCCGGCCGATCTTCCCATACGCGGACGACATCGCCGGCTTTGAGGCGAAAGCCGGCTTCGGCCTTGCCGGCCTCAGCGTCGTTGATGAACACCTTCCCGCGCTCGCGCGCCGTTGCCGCTTTCGACCGCGAGCCAAGCCGATCGGCCGAGGCGAGAAACTTGTCGAGCGCAACGCCGGCCTCCTGCTTCTCCACTGTCCATACTCGACCCTTCGTAGTCGACGATCGACGATGGACGATCGACGATGGACGATGGACGATCATTCCTGCTCCGGTGGCGTAAGCAGGTTCGACGCGTTGTCCAGGCCGGCAGCCACCTCGGGAAGAATCCCCAGCTTGATGTAGATGGGCCGAACCACCGCGCGAATCGCGGGCAGCTCGTAGCTGAACCACGCTGCGGCGCCAAAACACAGAACGCCGCTCAGCAGCACGGTGTGTGGCGCGCCGATGCGGGCGGACAGCGCACCGGCGATCAGGCTGCCGAACGGCGTCGTACCCAGAAACGACATCGTGTAGAAGCTCATCACACGCCCGCGCATGCCCTCGTCTGCAATCGTCTGGATCACCGTGTTGGCGGAGGCCATCATCACCATCATGCCGCATCCAGTCACCGCGAGTGTTCCAGCCGACAGCCACAGCGCGCGCGAGAACGAGAACATCACGAGCCCGGTAGAGAACACGATCGTCGACACCAGAATGATTCGCCCAAGGCCGATAACCGAGCGCCGGCTCGCCAGCCAGAGGGCTCCCGATAGCGCACCGAAACCCACGGCCGTCATCAGAACTCCGAGGGTATTCGGGCCGCCGCCAAGCACATCGGTGGCGAAGACGGGCATGAGCACGGAAAACGGAATACCGATCAGGCAGATGAACGCGAGCAACGCCATGAGCGATCGGATCGGCCGGAATCCGAACACGTAGCGCCAACCCTCGACGAACTGGGCCGTGACGGACGCGTGATGACTCGGCTGGAGCGGCAGCTGCAATCCCTTCATCGACAGCAGCGCCACGATCACCGCCAGATAGCTCACGCCGTCTATGAGGAAACACATGCCCTCCCCTGAGGCCGCGATGATGATGCCCGCAACCGAGGGGCCGACGAGCCGCGCGGCGTTGAACATCGACGAGTTCATCGCTATCGCATTGGCGAGATCGTCCCTGTCGGAAATCATCGTCACGAGAAACGTCTGGCGGGTAGGCATGTCGAACGCGTTCACCACGCCCTGAACGGCGTTCAGCACGATGATGGCCTCGACGGTGATATGTCCGGTGAGCGTCAACACGGCAAGAATGAATGACTGCACCATCGAAATCGTCTGGGTGGTCACCAGCACGCGATGACGGTTCCATCTGTCGAGGTACGCGCCGGCGAACGGCCCCATCACAAAACCAGGAATCTGACCGGCAAAGCCGACGACGCCCAGCATGAAGGCCGAGCCGGTGAGGCGATATACGAGCCAACTCGTCGCGGTGATCGAGATCCAGCTGCCGACGAGCGAGAGGATTTGGCCGCCGAAAAACAGCCTGTAGTTCCGGTAGGAAAACGCCCGCAACATGAACGTGAGACGAGAGGGAGGCATCGCGACGCAGCGGCCTTACTTCGGCAGAGACTGAAAGTACTTCACGACATCCTGTTCGCCAGCGAGCGCCGCATATCCTGCCGCCGAGCGCCCTTCCTTGTCGGTGGCCTTCACGTCGGCGCCCTTCTGTACCAGCGTCTTCACCATGTCGAGCAGGCCGCGGACCGAAGCACCCATCAACGGTGTGCGCCCGCGGTTGTCCGGAAGATTCACGTTCGCCGAGTGTTCGAGAATCACCTGCATCGTGTCGGAGCTGCCGGCAAACGCCGCGGCGAGTAACGGCGTCGTGCCTTCGGTGTTGGCTGTCTCCACCATCGCGCCCTTCGCGATCAGGTTGCGCAGCGTCTGCGCGCAGCCGCCCATGGCGGCCGCCAATGTCGAGGTGAGGCCACCACCGTCTTTCACAGTAACGCTGACGCCCTGTGCCAGAAAACGCTCGACGATGTTGTCGTGGCACTTCGACGCGGCGACGAGAAAGCCGACTTCCACGCCTTGCCTGGCGCCCGCATTCAAGAGCACATTCACGACGTCGATGTGGCCGTTGGCGGCTGCATAGACGAGGGCGGTCTCGCCGTTCGACTCGGTCGCCTCGAGGTCGGCGCCCTTCGCGACGAGCGTTTTCACCACGTCGGTGGCACCATTGATAGCGGCGGCCATCAACGGCGTGCGTCCTTGCGAATCCTTGACGTTAATCGTCGCGCCGCCGGAGAGTAGAACATCGACAATCTCCGCGTGCCCGGCAAACGCCGACGCCATCAGGGCGGTTGTGCCGGTACTGTTCTTCGCGTTGACATCAGCGCCATGCGCAAGGAGGAAGCGAACCGTCTCCACGCGGCCAGTCGATGCCGCCGCCATCAGCGAAGTCGTACCGTCCTGGTCGGCTGCGCGGACGTCCGCTCCCTTCGCAACGAGCAGCGCCACAATCGAAGTGTGACCCCCGGCCGCAGCCATCATCAGGGGCGAGCCGCCTTCCTTGTCTCTCGCGTCCACGGCAGCACCGGCGTCGGCGAGCGTTTTCACCGCGTCGAGGCTGCCATGCGCGGCCGCATACGCCATCGGGGTGCGCTGATCCTGATCGGGAATGTCCGGTTTGGCGCCAGATTTCAGAAGCGCGGCTATCTGCGCGGCATCGCCGCGCATCGCCGCGTCGACGAGCTGCATGTTCAGATCTTGCGCGTGGAGGGAAACACTGAGTCCGAGACCCACGAGGAGGACGAGTCTCATCAGTGTGTCATTGCGTACAGCACGACATTGATCCCGATCGCGTAGCCTTCCACCGAGAAGTTGTAGAAGTACGTCGGATCGTCGCCTTCGCGCTCGTACGCGTCGCCGAAGTCGGTGTTCATCGACATGAACACCATGATGCGGCCTTTGCTGTCGGCGATGGCTCGCGGGTACGGTGTGTCGTCGGTGGGATCGTTCCACCGCTCGTCGGTCCGTCCACGGGCGTACGAATTGCCGATCGCCGGAATCTGCGGGAATCGCTTCGAGTCGAACAACGTGTGAAACATCGAGTGATTCATCGGCACGTCGATGATGGGGTAGTCGGCAGTGTTCGGGAAGATCTTGCGAAGCTCGCGCACCCAATGCTCCCACGCGTATTCGCCCCAGGAGTCATCGACCCAGAGGAATCCACCCTTCAAGAGGTAGGCTCGCAGTGCCAGCGCTTCGTTCTCATCGAAGTAGGTCGCGCCAAACTCGCTCATCATGACGAACGGGCACTGATATAGCTCGGGATCGATCGCCTGGATGACGACGTGGTTCACTTCCTCGCCGGAATCAAAGCTGACTGGCGTCTTGGTGAGCTCGGATAGACGAATCGGAAGATTCTGATCGGCACGAGGATAGTCGACGCCCCACCCTCCTCCATCGCCATCGGGCGCCTGCCGGTACGCCAGGCGGCAGAAGGTGAAGTCGCCGCGGAAGGTATTGGCTTCGGGCCGGCGGACTGAATAGAAGCCGCGGCCGCCGCCGCCACGGCGCCGCTGGGCGTAACTAAGCGCACCCGCAGCCGTCACGAACAGGACGACAAGCGCGATGAACTTCGTGCCCCGGCGCATACGTTAAGGACAGTCTACATTACCAGTCGGCGGAGGGAACATGAGGCCGTCTCGCGGCCGGAGTGAGGACCAAGGCCCAAGGCCCAAGGCCCAAGGACCTTTAGTGCACTTCCCCCTCGCACTCCGGACACTGAATCTCCACAAACTGGAGCCAGGCCGCAATCTCGCGAGGCGACGGAAGCTCGGCGATGCGGCCGGCCGACGCGACCCATTGCATCTGCCCCCACCGATCGGCGACTGCGCAGCCGGGGAGGGGCATGCCGTCGATGGGCGTCGTCGTGACGACCACGACGGCGTCGTGAACGGCGAGCGCGGGAAGGGCTTCGCGAAGCTGCTGAATATAGGACTGCGCCTCGTCCGACGTCTCCTCGGACAAACAGAGCAGCGCCAGGTTCTTCTTCTGCCACAGGTCGGCGTAGTTGACGCGGATATCGTCAATCGTGACGCACTCGAAACGCGGGACGTGATCGCCCTTGTTCAGCATCGACTAAAGATATCACCGATCGAACGACTCTTTGCGCCCCGACGGAGAGAGTTTGATCAAATAGCGCTCGGGATTCTTCCAGAACATCTGCTTCAGCTCCCGAAGGCTGGCGGCGCCGCCGTAGCTGATCGACGAGGTCAGGTGTTTCAGCATACCCGCGATGACGGGGCGTGCCGAACCGCGCAGCGGGACGCTGACCTCGAGGCCCTCAGCTCCCATCGTCTCTACGTCGACCGTGTCGGCATCTTCGATGTCGAGGCGATCCACCATCGCCCCGATGGACGCCATCCCGCGAAACACCTTGAACGGCACGCGCACCACCTTTTGTGACTCTGGCAAGACGACCGACTTGTGGACGGTGTCGCCGGGTGTTTCCGTCGTGCCCGCGAAGGCGTTGCCCAGCATGACGGTCTCGCCGCCGAACAAGAGCGCTTCGATGATGGCGCCGTCGCGGCGAATGCCTCCGTCGGCGATCAGGGGAATCTTGTCGCCGACGGCCATCCGGCATTCAACCAGCGCCTGCAACTGCGGCACGCCAAAGTTCGTGTTCAAGCGGGTGGTGCATCCCCCGCCGGGACCAATGCCGACCTTGATGCCGTTGGCGCCCCTCTCGGCCAGATACGTCGCCCCCTCCGCGGTGGCCACGTTGCCCGCGACCAGCTCGAAGTCTCCAAAACGTGCGCGGAAGGCGTCGATTGCCTTCGCCATGACTACGGAGTGCCCGTGAGCTATATCGATCACGAGCACGTCGACGCCCGCTTTGATGAGCTCGGCGGCGCGCTCGAGAAAATCTCCCTTCGCGCCAATTGCGGCGCCAACGCGAAGCCGTCCCTGAGCATCACGCGTGGCCAGCGGCAGGTGCTCCTGCTTCACGATGTCCCGCGCGGTAATCAGCCCGGTGAGCCGCCCGGCCTTGTCGACGAGCGGAAGCTTCTTGATCTTCCGCTCCACCATCACCTGCTCCGCTTCTCCCAGCGAAATCGGCCCGGTATGGACGACGAGCTTCTCGAGAGGGGTCATGCGATCGGCCACATGCTTGCGCCCTTCGACAAAGCGCACGTCTCGCGTCGTCAGCAGACCCTTCAGCTTGCCGGACGCATCGACAACGACGAGCGTCCCGACGCCCGAGCTCTCCATCGTGCCAATGGCCTCCGCGAGGCTCGCACTGGGTGCGATGGTGTAGGGATCGGCAATCACACCATGCTGTGTGCGCTTGACGATTTCGACTTCGCGGACTTGCGCGGCGATATCGCCGCCGCGGAAGCCGCGATCGATGATCCCGATGCCGCCTTCCTCGGCCTGGACGATCGCCATGGCCGAGCGTGTGATCGTGTCCATGTTCGCCGACACGATCGGATGCTTCAGCGTCAGATGTTCGGAAAAACGCGACGACAGGTCGATCGTCTTCGGATCGCGCCGCTCGACCACGCTGTATTGAGGCGAAAACAGGAAGTCGTCAAACGTGCAGCCACGGACGGCATCGAGGAGGTCGGTCATGCCGACATCATAATCTCACCACGCGTTATGATTAACCGTTGAAGATTCGCCGTCCTTCCTCTGCCGTGTACCTGCTCGGCCCGCTGCTGCTCGCTTCGGCGGTCTCTGGCCAGGCTCCAACCACAGGTGCATCGCTGACGATCCTGTCGCGCGAAGGCCGCCGGCCCCTGCCTGTCGTTGATGTGCAGGGACACCAGATGGCCGGTCTGGACGACCTGTCGAATCTCTTTCAGCTGACGATACGTGAGGATAGCGCTGCCAACGCCGTGACCGTCAGCTACAAGACCCGAACGGTCGTGCTGACGCCCGATCAGTCGCTGGCGTCGATGTCGGGCGGGCGCTTGATTTCGCTGCCCGCGCCGCTGACGCGGCAAGGCCGCCGCTGGCTTGTGCCTGTGGAGTTCATCAGTCGCGCGCTGGCGCCGATGTATGACACGCGTGTCGAGTTTCGGCCGGCTTCACGGCTGGTGGTCGTCGGCGACGTACGCGTCCCGCGCATCACCGCGCAGTACGAGGATTCGGGCGGCACCCTGCGAATCACGTTCGAGATTACGCCCAAGGCCGCGCCCGTCATCACGCAAGACCAGAACCGGCTGCTGCTGCGCGTCGAAGCCGACGCCCTCGATGCGCTGTTTCCGCCGCCACCGTCGCAAAACGGCGTCATGACCGCGATTCGCGCCGTCGAGCCGAACACGATCGTCATCGAGCTCGGACCGCGGTTTGCGTCGTACCGCACGTCGACACCGGTGTCGAGCGGTGCGGCCGCGGCTATCGCGATCGATCTCGTGACAACCGCCGCGCCCGTTGCCGCGGCGCCAGTTGCCTCGGTTCCCGAACCGCCTGCGGTGCCGGCCACTCCGCTGCCGGTCTTCGGCGCACCCAGGCCGTCGATCAGAACCATTGTGATCGACGCCGGCCACGGCGGCGACGACCCTGGCGTGAAGGGGGCGAGCGGCTTGACCGAGAAAGACGTCACCCTGGCGGTTGCCCGCCGATTGCGGAGTACGATCGAAAACCGGCTCGGTATCCGAGTGCTGATGACGCGCGATGATGACGCCAGGATCGATGCAGACGCTCGCGTCTCGATGGCGAACAACAACAAGGCCGATCTTTTCGTGAGCCTCCACGCCAACGGATCGCCGCGGCCGTCCGCGAGAGGAGCCGCGATCTTTTCGCTTGGTCTCGACAAGGTCGAAGAGGACGCACGGCGGCAGTCACAGGCCAATCGCGAGGTGCTGCCCGTGTACGGCGGAGGCAGCCGCGAGTTCTCGCTCGTGGAATGGGAGCTGGCGCAGGCATCGCACATCGAAGAATCGACAGCGTTCGCCGCGCTCGTCGAGCAGAGGCTCAAGGACACGGCAGGGCTTGCAGCCGTGTCTATCGTCACGGCACCTATGCGCAGCCTGGCTGGCGCCAACATGCCGGCCATCTCATTTGAGATGGGCTATCTGTCGAATCCTGAAGACGAGAAACTACTCCGCTCGGCAGAGTTTCAGAATGGCATCGCGCTTGCGGTTACCGACGCGATCGTCGCGTTGCGCGATCGTCTCGACCACGGTCAGGCGGTCCCGGCTGCGCAATGAAACTGAAACGCCGCGACATCATCGTGTACACGGGACTCGCGGGAATCCTTGCCGGTGCGCTGGGCGTCTTGCTGATCGTCGGCCCTCGGTGGCTGACGCCGCCCGCCTCGGAGGTCGCCCCGCCGCCGACCGCGCCGGCGACGGCGCGAAAGATCCGCGCGCGCCTCCTGTACGTCTCGGAAGATGGGCTGCACCTCTCGCCGGTCGAGCAGGAAGTTCCATACGGGGAGGGCGCGATGGAGCAAGCCAGGCAGATTATCGAAGCGCAGGTCGCGCCTCCCCAGGCTCCGCTCGTGTCGGCTATTCCGCCGGGCACCAGGGTGAGGACGGTTTTTCTGACGCAGAAAGGCGAGGCTTACGTCGATCTCAGTGCCGAGCTGCGGGCCAATCACCCCGGCGGCACGGCCAACGAGATCCTGACGGCCTACACGCTCGTGAGCGCGCTCACGATGAATATCCCTGCGATCAAAGGGGTGCAGATTCTCGTCGACGGAAAAGAAATCGATACGCTGGCGGGGCACCTGGATCTGAGGCGGCCGCTGGAACAAGACGGACGGTGGATAAGTCAGTAAGAAGTAAGAAGTAAGAAGTAAGAAGTGAGAAGTAAGGGGCAAACAATAAACATGCGAATTGATCAACGGGAACTAGACCAGTTACGGCCAACGAAGATTTCTCCACAGTTTCTCCTTCATCCCGAAGGATCTGTGCTCGTCGAATCGGGGCGGACGCGTGTCATCTGCACGGCGAGCGTCGAAGACCGCGTGCCGCCCTTTCTGCGCAACACTGGCAAAGGCTGGGTGACTGCGGAGTACGGCATGCTGCCGCGCGCCACATCCACGCGAACGACCCGCGAAGCGTCTGCGGGCAAGGTCGGCGGCAGGACGCAGGAGATTCAACGCCTGATTGGACGATCGCTCCGATCGGTGATGAAGCTCGATGAACTTGGCGA
>JAMQPK010000140.1 GCA_023717525.1 Vicinamibacterales bacterium
CACACGACGGTGCGCCACTCCAGTCTGCGTTTCTCGAAGTCGTCACTCAGCACTATGACGCCAATGCCTTCGTCGCGGATTTTGTCCATCGTGCCGAGGATGCATGTGTGGCGATCAACCGGTGGGCTGAAGACAAGACCCGGCATAGAATCACAGACGTCGTCCCTCCTGGCAGTCTGCACGCGGATACACGCTTGGTTCTCGTGAACGCGATGTACTTCAAGGCGGCGTGGGCTCTGCCGTTTCGGAGGGAGGCTACTCGCGACGAGCCGTTCAGATTGGACGGTGGTCGCACGGTACAGGTCCCGTTGATGTATCAACAGAGAGCGGTCAGGTATCTCCAGGCGTCGCAATATCAGGCGGTTGACTTGGACTACCAGGGCGTGGCTCTGTCGATGCTCATGTTGCTTCCGAACCGGGAGGCGGGGCTCCAAAGCCTCGAGACTGTCATCTCCGCCAGGATGCTCGATGAGTGTGTGTCGCGCTTGAAAGTGTCCGACGTCTTGCTCTCACTTCCCCGGTTCAAGTTCACGTTCGGGTCAGTCAATTTGCTTGAACACCTCGCGACGCTCGGCATGGAGCTCGCGTTCGATCGTCTTCGGGCGGATTTCTCCGGGATCAACGGCTTCCAGCCGCCCCATGAGGAGGCGCTTGTGATCTCGGGTGTCTTTCACAAGGCATTTGTGGATGCGAATGAGGAGGGAACCGAGGCCGCGGCAGTCACAGATGTCAGAGTTGCATACGGGGCGAGGGTGTTCAACAGGCCACCGCCTGTGCCTGTCTTCCGAGCCGATCATCCTTTTGTGTTTGCCATCCGCGATCGGAAAAGCGGTGCGGTTCTGTTTTTGGGGCGAGTGTCCGATCCGACACGCTGATCAGGTCGTGTAAAGGGTGATCAGCAGCAGGACGAATCGATAGCCCAACACGATACTCGCGACGGCCACAGTAAGCGCCACGACTTTGAAAAGCCGATTCATGCCCGTGACGCCGTAGGCCCTTTCAGTTGCGACGTACAAGTACGCCCCACACGCGAGCAGCAGAGCAGTGGAGATGAGGTGGTCCAGTCCATCGGAGGCAAATCCGGCACCGCCGAACCACAGGTCAAGAGCTGGAACCGCAGTCGCAATGCAGAAGAGCAGCAGCAGGAATGCGTACAAGTGGAGCGAAAAGAAGACGTGGGCGCCTAGCGGCATTCTGTTCCGATAGAACGCGATCGCGGGTGCCGCTACAAAAGACAGCGCCATGAAGACGATGAGCGAGCGCGCATTTCTTGCCACAGCGCGATCGAACACTGGAGCGTAGGCATCAAGAGTCGTCTGAATCGCCGCCAGTCGATGTGAGACCAGTGATTCCGCGATGGGACTCCACGGCTGCGTGTGGAGATGTGAGCCGATCGGTGTCGTAAATACCCTCCCGCCTGTCAGCGATTCAGCGGCGAAGAAGAGCGCGTTGGCGATTAGAAAGAGCGGGAGAGGTCCAACATATGCCTTCCGCTGCCCCTGCAGGTGTGCCACTGTGAGGAAGCCCGGGCGACTAATCAGATATCGAAAACTTCGAATAAGGCGGCCGTCGATGCTGGTAAACGCCTGAGTCAGCTGACTGAGGATGCCACGGAGCGTGAGCTCGCTCGCGCGGAGCGGACGTTCGCCGCATTGCGGACAGTAGGGCGTGGAGACGGTGGTGGAGCAGGTGGGGCACGTCCACGGTGCTGTGACGGTCATCGCTCCATCTCTGTTCAGCGGCATTGTGTCACGACGGCTTAGTCGGGAGGGATATGATCCCCGAAATGCCAATGAGATCGCCGCGCGGGTTCGCTGCCGCTGCAGTATTTCTCTTGGCGCTCCCCGTCGCATTTCTGTATCAGCTTGTTGGCGGCGCGGGCGTCGAAGCACTGATCCACGCATTTCTTGGTGCGGGATCCGTTCTCATGTCCTTTGCGGTTTTCAATTTCAAGACACCGAAGTGGATCACCTGGGTGGGATGCCTATCCATCGGCACGTTAGCCGCCATTTTTGTTGTGCAGGGTGCGAGTGAACTGACGTCGAGTGCGATGCTCACGTATCTTGCCTATCGGGTTCTAGGGCAACGGGTAGAAGGGTGGCTGGTCGATCTCTTCCTGCTGTGGTGCATTGCCGTCTGGCTTTTCGATAGTCGGGGCAAGACGAGGATTATCGGATTTGCGGCGCTCTCGATGGTCGTGTGCGTTGAGGTCTACGCAAATGGCTTGTCCGTTGTCGGCAAATCGATAAGCGTCGAGGCGCCAGGACTCAAGCTGTTGTTTCTCCCGCTGCTCGGCTGGGTCCTTCTCGAGAGCTGGAAAGCCAACCCGCCTCCAGTCGTGTCTGTGCTACCCTCTGCCCATCCTTAACAGACGGAGGGCGCGATGAAGAGAGTCCCACCCTAGGGCCTGGCTTCCGATACTCGTCCTCGCGTCGGCTCCAGTCCCCAACCTGTTTTGGCTATTCACCCTCGGACTTGTGCTCGGCGCCGTCACGCTGTTTTCGCAAGGCAAATCCGTCATTGTCGTCCAGCCGTTCACCACGGCCTCCGGGGTGAACCTGCCGTACGACATGAAGCTGCTGCAGACACAACTCGTTCCGGAGTTCAAGGTCCAGCTGGGCAAGGAGTTCGACGTCGTGACGGATGCTCCCACGGCGCCTCAAGGCGCGGTCTATACTCTCGATGCGGAAATCACAGGTTGGCGCCCCGGCAATGCGGCCAAGCGTCTTGTTATCGGCATGGGCTCTGGTCGAGAGGCGAGCGACATCCAGTATCGACTCACGGACGGTTCTGGTAAGAAAGTGCTCGAGCGCACGGACACGATCCGAACCAATTTCTACTCGCAGGGCGCGGGATCGAACGGAACGCTCGCACATCCGATTGCCCAGAAGATCGGCGAGCGAATCAAAGAGGCCAAGATCAAGTAGGTGCCATGATCACATCGAAACAGCTTCTGCTCGGCGCTACGGGCTGGGCGCTGATAGCCGCGCTGATGGGTTGCGGAGGTGCGACGCGCGTCAAGCTGTACGTCTTCGATGGCGGCACGCTTCACGTCCCGGATCCCGCCCGTTTTCAATTGAAGAAAGAAGACGTCGGCGCCACCGACCTGTCGGTGACCTGTTTCCTTGTCGTCCATCCCAAGGGTACGCTCATGTGGGATGCGTGCGCAGTGCCAGACGGCGAGTGGACCCCTACGGGATCTCCAGTGAAACATCACCTCACACTGCCGGATTCGCAGCAGCGAGACATCACGATCACCACGCCACTAGGCTCACAGCTCGCAGCCGCAGGGTTTTCGCCCAAAGACATCACCTACCTGGCGCTTTCGCACTACCACTACGATCACACGGCAAATGCGAATCCGTTTGCGGCGGCCACCTGGCTGGTCCGTGGAAATGAACACGACGCGATGCTTCGAGAGCCCGCTCCGGATGTGACACGGCCGCTGACGTATCGCGACCTTCGAACCAGCAAGGCGGTCATCATCGGAACCGATGATTACGACGTGTTCGGCGATGGGGCCGTCGTCATCAAGGCGGGCGTGGGACATACGCCCGGGCATCAGATGCTCTACGTAAAACTGGCGCAGACCGGCGGCGTGGTGCTGTGCGGCGATCTCTATCATTACCAGGCCGAGCACACCCTCGATCGAGTGCCCACATTCGAGTTCAACGCCGACCAGACTCGGGCTTCGAGGAAGGCCCTCGACACATTCCTGCAGCAGACAGGCGCCCAACTCTGGATTCAGCACGACCTCGAGGCCAGCGCCAAACTGAAGAAATCGCCGGCTTACTATGAGTAACTGGCACAATTGACGCGCCAACAGGAATCGAGTGCCAATCCAACTCGGTCCGGACCGAGTTGCAGTTTTTGCAATGGAGGAATCATGAGAGGTCATTCCGGAGCGTTGGTCGTCTGCGTGCTGTGCGTGCAGCGCTACTTCAAGAAATGAATAGACGTGCGTTTCTTGGCGCGAGCGCCGGGCTCTTCGCCAGCTCGGCGCTGTGGCGGCCTCGAATGCTCGAGGCAGCGCCACGCCTGCGCGTGACCGGCCTGGAGCTGCTGCCCATTCGGGCAACAGAGCGGACGGTGTGGCTGATCGTCCGGTTGAAGACCGACTCGGGCCTGACAGGCCTGGGCGAAGCCTCCGACGCGTTCGGGTTTGCGAACACGAGCAAGCAGGACGCAACGCGCATGGAGGCGCAACTCCGCACGTTCTTCGGGTTCGTTGACGGGAAATCCCCACTCGACATCGGCGCCTACCGGCGACAGGGCGAACGTCTTGCCGCCAGGGGCGACCTGCAGGCAGCGACGGCATACAGCGCCATCGAGCAGGCCTTGTGGGATATCGCCGGCAAGGCACTGGATGTGCCGACATGGACATTGCTGGGCGGGAAAGTCCGAGACACCCTTGAGGTCTACGCGAATATCAATCGGGCAACCAAGGTCCGCACGCCGGCAGGATTTGCGACAACCGCGAAAGCGGCGGTGAAGGACGGATTTCGCGCTGTGAAGGGTGCCCCGTGGGACGGGTTTCCTGCTCCCGGCTCACCGGCTGCGACGATTGAAGCCGCTGTCGAAAACGGGATCGCCTGCGTGGAGGCAATGCGCGAGGCCATCGGCCCTGGCGTTGAACTGATGGTCGATTGCCACAGTTTCTTCGACGTCCCGCTTGCCGAACGGGTCGCGCACAGGCTCGAGCCGCAGAGATTGTCGTGGTACGAAGAGCCTGTGGCGCCGGAGAGAATCGAAGATACACGCGAGATCCGGCGGCGGATTCAGCAGCCCATGGCGGCCGGCGAAATTCTTTACGGTGTTGCCGGCTTTACGCCGCTCAGCCGAAACCAGACCGTTCAGGTGATCATGCCGGACGTCAAACACTGCGGCGGGCTGCTCGAGCTGACGCGAATCGCCGCGGTTGCCGAAAGCGATGGCGTTACGGTCGCCCCGCACAATCCGAGCGGGCCGGTATCGACGGCAGCCAGTGTTCAGGTGTGCGCAGTGATCAACAACTTCCGCCTGCTCGAGCTTCAATGGGGTGAAGTCGGCTGGCGGCAGGACGTTCTGAGCCCATCCGAGCGGTTCGACCGTGGGACGATTCAGGTACCCGATCGGCCGGGCTTTGGTGTGGAGCTCAACGACAAGGTCGCACAGGCTCACTCGATCTGAACCCTCATGCCGGCTGACAGACGTCGATTCCTCGTGGATACCTTTGGGGCGACCGTGCTGGCCTCCTTGCCCGCCTCTCTGTTTGCGGACCAGGGCGCTCCGCCAACGACGCCCAACTGGGACTCCGGACAGGTTCGCCACATCCTTCCAACGGTCAGCGATTCCGAAATGCTGATCAAGGCGTCGTTCGCGATGCCGCAGAAAGCCGCGCCGAGCTTGAGAATCGGCACGGCGACCGTCCGCGGCCTCATGAACGACACGCAGGGCGAGTTCTGGCAGTTCCACGCGGCCGATCTTCAGCCGGGTCGCGGCTACGACTTGAGGCTCGTCGCCTCGAATGGTCAGCCGTTGTGCGACCGTTGGAACCTGTCGACATTTCCGCCGCGCGACTCTCGCCCTGAGCGATTTCGCGTGCTCTTTTTCACGTGTGCGGGCGGCCACGACGCTCTGACGTATCTGCCCGCTGCGGTGAGGAGCCGTCTGCTGCGCCGGGCGCTGACCTTCACGCCCGATGCCGTAGTGGCCAACGGCGATCACGTGTACTGGGACCTACTGTCGCCAGGCGGCGGCGCCCGGCTGGGGGCATCCGAGGCCGCCAAACGGATCGCGGGTAGTTTCTCGCGGTCGGCGCTTGTGTTCGGAACGAGCAACGAGACCGTGTTGAAGCGCGCCGCCGTTCCGCAAATCGTCCCGGTGTATGGCACCGACTTTCGTTCGACGCCAGTGTTCTTTCTCCAGGACGACCACGACTACTTCGAAAATGACGAAGCCACCGACGAGATTGTGACATTCCCGCCATCGGCGTTCATGTTGCAACTCGCGCGCTCCACGCAGAGGATGTTTTATCCAGAATTCCTGCAGGACGCGACCCGGCCAGCCGGACTCCCATGGTCATCCTCAGGCGATCGAGACAGCGGATTGTCCGAGAGTTTCGGCACGATACGATTCGGCCGGCTTGCCGAGATCGTGCTTTACGACGTCAGGCGGACACTCACGCTCGCGGGCCTGAGCGGTGTGTTCATCGATCGCGAGGCAGAGCGCTGGGTGCTCGAGCGCACCTCAGCGACCGACACAACACACCTGGTGCACGCGCCTTCCAGCCCTCCTGGGTGGAGCGCAGGAAAGTGGGGCGAGTGGTATCCGGACATCCTTGGAAGCGACGGACAGCTGACCACGAAGGTCAAGAAGCCCTACTGGCAACCCGGCTGGCTCGCACAGCACGATCGCCTCATGACGGCGCTTGCCGCGCGCCGAGATCGAATTCCGCTCGTCGTGAGTGGAGATCTCCATGCTATCGGGGCCGGCAAGATGCTGCGGTGCGGCGCCGAAAGCCTTGCAGGCAACCCAGTCACGACGTTGCTCTCCGGCCCGATCGGAACGGGGCGAACAGGTTGGCCCTCGGCGCGACGAGGGATCGGTGCAACAGCTCCCGCGCACATCGACTTGCAGGAGGAGATCGCCCCAATCGAGCAGCACGGCTTCACGATGGCGGATTTTCATCCGGACCGCATCGATCTGCGCTTCTTCAAGTGGAATGTCGATGAAGACAGTGTCGATGCGATTGATTCGCTCGAGCCGTTTCACCTTACAACGCTCCGAGTGCCGGCGTGATACCCCAAATCGAGGGCACGGTTTCGATTCGTTCGTCTCGCGAGCGTTTCCTGCACGCGTTTGGCGAGCGAGTGGCCGCCGGGCTCTTGACTGGACAGCCGCACCCTCGCTCGCACTACGTCGTGAGCGAAGCGAAACCGGGTCACCTCGAGATTCGCGCGGCTGACTGGTGGACGGCGGTCAACGTCGGTCTGAATTGGGTCGAGCTTCATCACATCGATCCGGGTGCGATTCGCTACCGGGTGCGGTACTGGAAATGGGCGCAGTTTGTCCTGTGCTTGAGTGGCGCACTGGGCCTGGCGGGCGTCGTCTTGCTCTTGACCGTGGACGTTCGCGCCTACGTTGAGCAACACCAGGCCTCCATGATCTCAGGCATGTCGGTCGAACAGAATGTGCTCGTCGCCTGGTTTATGGTCCTGTTCTGGGGGTTCGTGTGGCCCTGGCTCCTCATTTCTTTCCACAAGCGGCCGCTGCGCCGGTTGGTCGCTCGTCTGATTAACGAGGTCGACGCCGGATGACGTTGGCCATCCGCGTTCTGATCGGGCTCGTGGCTGGATTCCTGCTCGGTCTCGCGCTCGCGGGGAGCTCTTCTCCGGTCGTGGCGATGACGGTCGGAGTCCTCACCCCGGTGGGCACCATCTTCGTCAACCTGATTCGGATGACCGTCGTCCCGCTCGTCGTATCGATGCTGGTCGCCAGCGTCGGGTCGATGACGACGGCCGGAGGGCTCGGCCGAACAGGCGGTCGTGCTCTTCTGATTTCGGTCGGGCTCCTGACGGTCGCGGCGATCGTCAGTGCTGTCGTCGCGGAGCCGATATTCGCACGCGTTCACATCGATCAGTCTGCTGCCCTCGCCCTGCGGGGTCCAGCGTCAGCAGCGTCGTCTGGCGCCGCGCCGCCGGTGGGCACGCCGACGCTCGCGACGTGGTTTGTAGACCTCGTGCCGCAGAACGTCGTCAAGGCCGCGGCCGACGGCGCGATGCTGCCATTGATTCTCGTGGCCGTGATGTTTGGATTGGCGCTGGCGCGTGTGAGCGATCCAAAACGTGAAGCCGTGCTGCGAGTCGTCGAGGGCATCGCGGAAGCGATGCAGCGGCTCGTCGTCTGGATCCTCCAGTTGGCGCCGATTGGTGTTTTTGCACTTGCGGTCCCGCTGGCGTCCCGGCTTGGGTTGACTGCGGTTGGGGCAGTCGTCGCCTATGTCGTCCTGGTCGTGGCGCTCACGGTCGCAGGTGTCATCATCCTCTTGTATCCGCTCGGAATCCTGGCGGGCCCGATGTCGGCGCGGGCTTTTGTGTCGTACTGTGCGCCCTCACAGGCCATTGCGTTCGCGGCACGGTCTTCGCTCGCTGCGTTGCCGGCGATGGTGGAAAGCGCCGAGCGCGCCGGGCTTTCGCAAAGGGCTTCGCGGATCGTTCTCCCGCTCGCGATTGCGATGTTTCATTTCGGCGCCGCGATCGCACAGACGGTCGGCGTCATTTTCCTCGCGCATCTCTTCGGTGCGACGTTGACGTCGGCGCAACTTGCGTCGGTCGTTGTCGCCGTCGTGCTCGCGTCATTTGCCGTCCCTGGTATTCCGGGAGGCAGTATCATCGCGATGGTGCCGGTGCTGGCGGTGGCCAACCTGCCGCTCGATGGTATTGGTATCCTCCTCGCGGTCGACACGATACCTGACATGTTCCGGACCACCGCCAACCTCACCGGAGCGATGACCCTGACAGCGATTCTCCCCACGCATGAGACCTAAGCGGTCAGCAGCCTGGCTCGCACTCGTGGTGACAGCATCCGTCGTCGCGCTGAAGGCACAGGTGCCGCGCTACGACCTCGTCATCAGAAACGCCCGAGTCGTCGACGGGACCGGCAGCCCATGGTTTCGAGGCGACGTCGGCATTCGCGGAGATCAGATCGCGGCCATTGCACGACGCATAGACGCAGCTTCGACCCGCACCATCGATGCCGCTGATCAGGTAATCGCTCCGGGATTCGTTGATATTCATGTCCATGCGTTTGGCGGAGCGGGGCAGCCGCCTTCGTCCCTTCCAATCATCGAAGTTCCAACCGCTGACAACTACGTGCGGCAGGGTGTGACGACGCTCATTACGGGGCCGGACGGGTTTTCGCCGGTGCCGCTCAGGCCTGTCCTCGAGCTGGTCGCCAGGACAGGAATTACACCGAACCTGGGCACATTTATCGGGCATGGATCCATTCGGGACGCCGTATTCGGCAGCGTCAACCGGGCGCCGACCGACAGCGAACTGGATCGCATGCGCAGTCTGGCCCGCGAAGGCATGCGCGACGGCGCCTTTGGCTTGAGCACGGGGCTCTTCTATGTGCCTGCTGCCTTCAGCAAGACCGATGAAGTCGTCGAGCTCGCCAAGGTGGTCGGCGCGATGGGGGGGATCCACATTTCCCACATGCGCGACGAGGAGCTGGGAGTCGAAGCCAGCGTTCGCGAGACGATCGCCATTGGGGAACAAGGCGGGTTGCCGACGCAGGTCACTCATCACAAGGTGATTGGGAAGACCTCGTGGGGAAAAACGGTTGCCACGCTTCGGCAGATCGACGAGGCGCGCCAGCGAGGCGTTGATGTGACGGTTGATGTGTACCCTTATCCCGCCTCATCCACAACCATCTCCGCCGCGCTCATGCCTATCTGGGCGCAGGAAGGCAGCCGCGAAGACATCCTGAAACGTTTGCGTGATCCGGCGACGCGCCGCCGCATACAAGTGGGAGCCATTCAGATCATTCTCGAAGGACGAGGCGGCGGCGACGCGCGCAACGTCATGGTCTCCCGATGCGACTGGAACCCGTCTTTGGCGGGCCAGCGCCTCGATGATGTTGCGGCGACGAGAGGCAAGTCGCGTTCTGTCGAGGATGCGGCCGATACGGCGTTGTGGTTGGTAGAGAGTGGTGACTGCGGCGGCATCTATTTCGCCATCGGAGAAGAAGACATCCAGCGGGTTCTCAGACATCCCGCGTCGATGATTGGGTCCGATGGGCAGGTCGTTCTATTCGGGCGGGCAAGTCCGCATCCTCGAAGCTACGGGACGTTCGGGCGAGTACTCGGCCGATATGTGCGCGATCTCAAGACGCTGACGCTCGAGGACGCCATTCGCAAGATGTCCTCGTATCCTGCTCAGCGCATCGGGCTCGGCGATCGCGGTATTCTGCGTGAAGGGATGAAAGCCGACCTCGTCGTGTTCGACCCCGCCACTGTTCGCGACATGGCGACGTTTGAGCAACCTCACCAGTACGCGCAGGGCGTTTCTGTTGTGGTGATCAACGGCCAGGTCGCGTTCGAGAACGGGGCGATGACTTCCGCTCGCCCCGGGCGGATACTCTACGGACCCGCACACACCCCATGACGGAGGAATCATGATCCCTCGACGTGCAACAGTATCGCGTCGAACGCTACTGCGGGCAGGTGCAATCGCGATGATTGGCGCGAAGGGTGCCGCGAGTGGTGCTCAGTTGAAGCCGGAGTTCGTCTCTGTGAAAGCACTAGTGTTCGACACATTCGGTACCGTCGTTGATTGGCGCTCGTCTGTGACGCAGGAAGTGGAGCAGTTGGCGAAACGGAAAGGGCTGAAGGTGGACGCCGTGAAGTTCGCCGATGCCTGGCGCGGCGGTTACGGCCCCAGCATGAACCGCGTTCGCACCGGCGAGCTGCCATGGACCAAGCTCGACGCATTGCATCGAATGACGCTCGACAAGCTTCTAGTGGATTTTGGCATCTCGGGCCTTTCCGAGGCCGAGATCGATGCCCTCAATCGCGCCTGGCATCGATTACGCCCGTGGCCAGATGCCGTCGGCGGCCTCACACGGCTGAAAAAGAAATTCATCATCGCACCACTCTCGAACGGCAACATTTCGTTGATGACGGATCTCGCAAAACATTCCGGCCTGCCGTGGGACTGCATTCTGGGAGCCGAGCTCGTTCGCCACTACAAGCCAGACCGTGAGGTCTACCAGTCTGCGGCCGACATTCTCGATCTGAAGGTCAGCGAAGTCATGATGGTGGCGGCCCATTTGGGCGACTTGCGCGCCGCCAAAGCCGTCGGACTCAGGACGGCCTTCGTCAGCAGGCCTCTCGAGTTTGGGCCCGGAGGCAAGCCAGACTTGCAGCCCGACTCGTCGGTTGACGTTACGGCCAAGGACTTCAGCGACCTGGCCAGTCAATTGGGTGCCTAGTAAGACACGTTATGCCAACGTCACGTTCGCACATCAAGGCGGTCCAGGAACTGTATGCGGCTTTTCGCAGGGGCGACGTGGCAGCCCTGCTGGCCGGGATCAGCCAGGACGTCGAATGGGGAGAACCTGCTCATCCTTTCAATCCTGCGGCAGGGACGAGACATGGGCAGAAGGATTCCTGGAATGGCTCAGGATTGGCAAACAGGCTGAAGAAATCCTCGTGCTTGAACCACGGGAATTCCTGACCAGCAACGAGTCGGTCGCGGTGGTTGGCTACATGAAATGCCTGGCCAAACCAACAGGGCGAGTCTACGAATCGGATTTCGTCCATGTGATCACTTTCAAGGACGACAAGATCATCCGCTTCCAGGAATTCTTCGACACATACATTGCCGGCGAGGCATTCCGGCCAGAATAGGGTTGATGATTTCAGCGCAGAAGGCCATCGAACGCTTGATCGACGGGAACCGCCGCTTCGTATCCGACGCCGGCAGTGGCGCCCTGACGAATCGGGCGCGCCGCAGCGAGCTGACGGCGGGTCAGGAGCCGTTCGCCATCATTCTTGGTTGCTCGGACGCTCGGGTACCGGCAGAGATTGTCTTCGACCAGGGCCTTGGCGACTTGTTCGTCATCCGTGTAGCCGGCAACATCGTGGCTTCGTCGCAGGTCGGGAGCGTCGAGTTTGCGGCGGCGCGATTTGGACCGCGGCTCGTGGTGGTCCTTGGGCATTCTCAATGCGGGGCAATCCTTGCCACCGTCGAGGAACTCCAGCGGCCCACGGGCAGTCAGTCTCGCAATCTGCGCTCGATCGTGGACCGTGTCCGGCCATCCGTCGAAGCGCTGCTGGCGACCGAACTGAGACGCGATCAGGCTGCGCTGATTCGTGAAGCCGTCCGCGCCAACATCCGCGCGTCGGCCGACCATCTTCGCCACGGTTCCGAGGTCCTCGAGCAGCTGATTCAGAACGACGGACTCGTCGTTGTTGGCGCGGAGTACTCTCTTCAGACCGGGATTGTCGAGTTTTTCGATGGAGTTCCACCATTCTTGAGACCGGAGGACCGCACATGAAGCGCATCACCACCGCAATATTGCTGATGGCAATCATTCCGTGGACTGTTGCCGCGCAGCAGCCGGCGATTGCTGCCACGGTCGCGTTCACTGAAGGACCCACGGTCGATCGAGACGGGAACGTGTACTTCACCGAGATGGTGTTCCAGCGGATCATGAAGTTGAGTCCGAGCGGCGTCTTGACGGTGTTTCGCGAACACAGCAACGACGCCAACGGTCTGCTGATCGATCCACAAGGCCGGCTGATTGCGTGCGAGGGCGCTGAATCAACGCGGATGGGCGTCACGCAAACCTTCAAGCCGCAAATCACCAGGACGGACCTGAAGACGGGAAAGACAGAAGTCCTCGCCGACAACTATCAGGGCAAACCGTTTGTCGGCCCCAACGACGTCACGATGGATGGAAAAGGCCGACTGTACTTTACCGACCTCACCGGCGGCGCAGTGTACCGGGTGGATGGCCCAGGGCAGGTCGTACGAATTCTCGCCGTGCCAGAGATTCAGCGGCCTAATGGGATCCAGGTGTCACCAGACGACAAGACCTTGTACCTGATAGAAGCGAACGGGGCTGCCGGCGGCGCGCGGATGATTCGCGCCTACGATCTCAACGCCGACGGGACGGTTCGCAACATGCGGGTCCACTACAATTTCTATCCTGGACGCAGCGCCGATGGGATGAGCATCGACAGCCAGGGCAATCTCTATGCGTCGGCTGGGATGGGTCAACTGCGGGGAACGTCGGAAACGCTGGACACGAAGACCGGCATCCATGTGATCTCTCCGGCCGGAAAATTGCTGAAATTCATTCCCATCCCAGAGGACTACATTACGAACAATGCCTTCGGCGGTCCCGATATGAAGACGCTGTACGTGACGGCAGGCAAGACCCTCTACAAGGTACAAACGGACATTGCCGGTCTTCCGCGCTAGGGTGTGTTGTGACGTCTTCTTCGGCGCAGATCCGCACCTACTTCGCCTCGTTACCGCCGCTCGCGCGGAGAGAGCTCAAGAAGCTGCGGGCAGCCATCCGCGCGGCGGCGCCCGGCGCCGTCGAAAGCTTCAGCTACGGCATCCCTGGCTTCAAACTCGACGGACGGATGCTCGTGTACTACGCAGCGTGGAAGCATCACACAAGTCTGTATCCGATGAGCGCGGCGGTCCGGCGTGCGCATGCTGGAGAATTGAAGGGATACGGTACGTCGAAGGGGACGGTTCGATTTCCTCTCGACCGTCCTCCGTCAACGGCCCTTGTGAAGCGGCTCGTGAAGGCGCGCGCGGCGGAGTTGCGTGCAGCTCGTTGACGTATCGCCATCCGACTACGAGACGATTCTGCGGCTGAATCGCGAAGCCGTGCCGCACGTGAATCTGATATCTGATGACGTCCTGCGCCACTTGCACCGCGAGTCGTGTTACTTTCGCATCGCGAAGTCGGATGACGCCGTCGGTGGATTTCTTCTTGGACTCCCCGAGAAGGCGCAGTACGAGAGTGTGAACTACCAGTGGTTCGCCGCTCGCTTTCCGTCGTTTGTGTACATCGATCGCATCGTTATCGCTCCCGGCGTTAGAAGGCAGGGAGTTGGCCGGAGGCTGTATGCCGATCTCGAACGGGTGACGCGGGCGCGTGCGCCGCTTCTGGCGTGCGAAGTGAATCTCCGCCCTCCCAACGCCGAGTCGATGCTGTTTCACGAGTCCATTGGATTCAAAGAAGTGGGGCAGCAGGAGACGGAAGAAGGCGCGAAATGCGTTCGACTCATGGTCAAGTCGCTACATCACGGGCACCAGGGAGATTCTGCAGGTCATGTAGCCGGCAACGATTGAATACAGGGAGACTCGCGATGAAAAGAACACTTGGTGTCGTCCTTGCCGCTCTCGCGGGAGTCGCGTGCCTGGCGCCGGCTCTCGCCGCTCAAACAAAAGTGAATCCGACCGACCCTCAGCCGAGCTGTAACATGTGCCCTGGAACGTACATCCCGCTCTCCGAACTCGAGGCGTACACCGCAAAAGCCGTGAAAGAGCAGCTGGTGGATCAGCAGGTGAGGGACATCGAGCTCGGCAAAGCCCATGTCGGCATCGGCATGGTGTACCGCGGCAAGCTCGACAAGCCGGCTCCAGATTCCGTCGCCGAACACGACCTCGTGAGCGAGGTCTACCACATCATCTCGGGATCGGCCACGCTCGTCCTGGGTCCAGAGATCACCAACCGGCAGCGTCGCCCTGCGACGCTGCGGACCGTCGTGGAGTTCAACGGACCTGGGAACAACGGCTCGGATATCCGGAACGGCGTTGCCTACCAGCTCAAGGCTGGTGACGTCGTCGTCATTCCGGCTGGAACGGGTCACTGGTTCACGAAGATCGACGATCACATTAACTACCTGATGGTGCGCATCGATCCCGACAAAGCGACGCCCCTTCGCACCGAGGTTCAGTCGAAGGAATACCTGAGCAAACCGGCCCCACGCGGCCAGTAGGCGGCCTGTTAGCGGCAGTGGTAGGATGCCGGGCTAGGATGCAGAACCGCGCCCGTTTCGCCGTGTACGACGCGTTCGAGCGTGCTGTCTATCAGACGGTGAAGGAGAAGCCATGAGAGCTCTCGTTGGAGGCGTGTCGGCGCTGCTCCTTGCGGTCGTCGTTGCGGTCGTCGTGAATCGCGAGCCTCTCCAGGCAGCGACGGCATGCGAGAACCTGGCCACACTCGCGCTGCCCGGCGCGACCATCACGCTCGCCAGAGTTGTGGAAGCCGGTGCCGGAATACAGACGCTGACGGCGCCGCGCGCGTTCTGCCGTGTCGCGGCCACGTTGAAGCCGTCGAGCGACTCCGATATCAAGATCGAGTTGTGGTTGCCGGCGTCAGGGTGGAATGGAAAGTTTCAGGCGGTTGGCAACGGAGCCTTCAACGGGGCCATCGGCTACCCTGCGATGATGACCGCGCTTGCGCGCGGGTACGCGACCGCGTCGACCGACACCGGACACGTTGGACCGGGCGCCAGCTTTGCGCTCGGACATCCCGAGAAAGCTGTCGATTTTGCGTGGCGTGCCGTGCACGAGATGACCGTGACGTCGAAGAAAGTGATCGCCGCCTACTACGACGATGGCCTGCGATTTTCGTATTGGAATGGTTGTTCGGCCGGCGGACGGCAGGCGATGAAGGAAGCGCAGCGTTTTCCGGCCGACTTCGATGGCATCATCGCCGGCGCACCCGGTCTCGACTGGACGGGTCGCGCCGCCCAGGCGGTGCATGTCGCCAGCGCTTTGCAGAAAGACGAAGCCGCGCGGCTGGCGTCGGCCAAAGCGCGTCTGCTGCACGGCGCCGTCGTGAACGCGTGCGATACGCTTGACGGCGTCAAGGATGGCGTGATTGACGATCCGAGGCGGTGCGCATTCGATCCCGCCGTCCTGCAGTGCAAGGGTCCCGACCAGGAATCGTGCCTCACTCCCGCGCAGGTGCGCACGGCGAAGCTCCTGTACTCCACGAAGGTAAATCCAAAAACCGAACGCGCGATTACAGGCCTGATGCCGGGCAGCGAGCTTGGCTGGACCGACATGGGATGGACGGCCTCTGCGCGAGCAACTGGCCTCGATCAATTCCGATTCCTGGTTTTCAAGGATCCCACCTGGGACATCGACCGGTTCAACTTCGACGCTGATATCGTACGGGCCGAAGAATCCGACAACAACACGATCAACGCGTTGGATCCAAACCTGAAGGCGTTCATCGACCGCGGCAGCAAGCTGATTCAGTATCACGGCTGGAGCGATCCCCAGATTTCTCCCGCGAGCAGCGTGCAGTACTACCAACGGGTCGTGGAGGCGCTCGGCGGCGCAGACAAGGTTCGAGGTTCACACCGCCTGTTCATGGCGCCGGGAATGGGCCATTGCGGCGGAGGCGAAGGCCCGAACACGTTCGATATGGTGAGCGCCCTCGAGCAATGGGTCGAGCAGGGGAAAGCGCCCGACCAGATTATCGCTTCACGCTCGGCGAACGGCGTCGTCGATCGGACGCGCCCGCTTTGTCCGTATCCGCAGGTCGCCAAGTACAAGGGGACGGGAAGCACCAATGACGCAGCCAGCTTCGCCTGCGCATCACCTTAAAGTGGAGGGCCGATGGTATCGCTGACATCGCTCATCATTCCGATTCTGGTGTCGTCGGTCGTCGTGTTCGTCGCGAGCTCGATCATCCATATGGTGCTGCCGTATCACCGCAGCGACGTGCGCAAGCTGCCCGCGGCCAAAGAAGATGAACTGCTCGAGGCGCTTCGGCGGATCAATCTTGCGCCGGGCGAGTACGCCGCGCCGCACGCGGGTTCGATGGCCGGCATGAAGGATCCAGCCTTCCTTGCCAAAGTGACGAAAGGCCCATTGGCGTTCATGACGCTGTCCCCGGGAGGGTCGGTCTCGATGGGCAACAGCCTGAGGCTGTGGTTCGTCTACATTGTGGTCGTCAGCATCTTCGCGGCGTATCTCACGAGTCGTGCGCTGGCGACCGGCTCCGACTATCTGGCGGTGTTTCGCTTCATCGGCACTACGGCATTCATGGGGTACTCGCTGGCGTTATTGCACGAGTCCATCTGGTACAGGCGGGCGTGGACGCGCACGTTCAAATCGATGTTCGACGGTCTCGTGTACGCGCTGCTTTCAGCAGGTGTCTTCGGTTGGCTCTGGCCGCGAGGTTAGAAGCGCTGAAGGAACCGTGACGCGTCGTTTCCGAGCGTTCGTCGCAGTTGTCCTTGTGGCTCTTGGCCTCGGGTTCGCTGCGATTCGGATCTGTTCCGATGGCGGGGCGATGGCCGGAGCTTACCGCACCTGCGACTGTCGCGGATGGGAGTGGGAACTTTACGATCGGGCGGCCGCTGACGGCCCTCGGCGCACTCTCTGCATTGGGTGGGTCCGATCACGAACCTGTCACGAATTCCGAACCGGGCCGCCCGTGTCGTGCTACAGATAGCTCAGCCAGATCGATCGATTGCGCGCCTTCAGCGCGGCAAACCACGCGCAGACCGGATACAGCCCGGCGACGATCGCGATCCAAACCAGATATACCGTCGACAAATCGTAGCCGTAGTCCTGCGGATAGCCGGTCGACATCGGGAGCACGGATGGGGGCAGCCCAAACATGAAATCGAAACGCCCGTAGCGCGCCCAGGCCATCGCGAGCGCCACGAGGTGCAGCACGTACCAGTGAATCACATAGTAGAAAAATGGCACTCTTCCGAACACGAGGAACGGGTTTCGCTCGCCGACGGCCACGCGATCGAGAAATCCGAGGGCAACAATCGACGGGCCCAGGGTCATGAGCAGGTAGTCGAGCGACGGCGGATACTTCCACGTATTGAGAAACGACAGCCCGGTCATGATGATCCTCGACTGCGGAGACCAGGGATTGGGGTCGCCGTAGAGGTTCAGCAGTCGTAGCGCGATGAAGCCGGCGGTAAGCGCCGCTCCTGTCTGCATGAGCAATCGTCGCCGGCGATCGGTTTCGAGATCGAACACGCGACCGAAACAGTATCCGGCCGACATTACGCCGATCCATGGGATCAGCGGATAGATCACGAGAATGACGTGACGTTCCGAAAGCTGGATGGGTGTCAGCCCCACGTGCAGAATCTGCCAGAGCCACGCGAGCGACGAAAACTGCTCCGGCCGAATAGGGTCGAGGAGGTTGTGCAGTCCGATCATGACGACGCTGAATGCCAGAAGGGCGCGCCACGGAAGAAACATCAGAAATGACAGCGCGACCATCGACCAGCCAATCGCCCAGATGACCTGCCAGATTATGACGGTGTACGAAAGATTGAAGGTTCCGCCGAACAATACGAGCGTCATCTCGACAACGACCAGCCACAATCCTCTGGTCAGCAGGAGGCGTGACACCGCGGAGGCGCTCCTGCCTCTGTTCGCCGCGAGGTAAGAGCTCGTGCCCGCCAGAAACACAAATACCGGTGCGCAGAAGTGCGTGATCCACCGAGTGAAGAACAGCACGGTCGTGGTCTGGGTCAAGTCCTCCGGTGCAAAATGCTGCGCGCCGTAGTGGAGGAAGTCGCGGATGTGATCGAGCGCCATGATGATCATCACCAGGCCTCGCAGGATGTCGAGCGACTGGACGCGTGTGTGTGCCGTGCGTGAAAGGGCTGCGATGGGGGCCTCTCGAGGGCACTATAATACCCGCCATGGCTGAGCTGGACGATCTGCTGGCCGCAAACCGGTCGGCTGTCGGCGATCTCATCGCCGCGGCCGAGCGCGCGAACGCCGTCTGGACGACGCCGCGCGCGCCGGGGAAATGGTCGCCAAGCCAGCTCGTCGAGCATGTCGCGCGTGCGCTCGAGGAGTCCGCGAATGTCGTGTCCGGCGCTCCATCAAAATTTCCGACCCTGCCATTCTTCATTCGCCCTCTGGTGAGGGGCCTCTTCTTCAATCGCGTGGTGAAGAACAAGAAGTTTCCGAAAGCCAGGACCAATGCGGCGATGAATCCCGACAGTGGACCCGCGACACCAGCCGAGGCGCGAGGGCGCCTCGAGGGAGCGTTCGCGAAGTTCGAGAGAGAATGCCGGGCATGTTCGGCGAGAGGCGGAGTCGTTACGAGCGGCACGTTCGGCTCGGTTTCGTTGGAAGGCTACGTGCTGTTCACCGAAATACACACACGGCATCACTGCCGGCAGATGCCGGCAGGCCAGTAGCGGAGCCCGACATGAAACGACAATTCCCGCGATCCTTCGTGCTCCTTGTTCTTACGGCGATGCTCGCCTCGGCATCTGTTCGGGCCCAGGATGCGAACATCGCGGCGGCCCGAACGTCTGTGGATGCATGGCTGTCGCTCATCGACACCAGAGGCTACGGGGCGAGCTGGGATACGGCGGCAATCCTTTTCAAGAACGCCGTCACTCAGGAAAAATGGGCGGCGGCTGTGCAGGCCGCTCGCGCACCGCTTGGTGAGATGAAATCGCGCACCTTGAAGAGCGCAACCTTTGCGACAACGCTTCCGGGCGTTCCAGACGGAGAGTACGTCGTCTTCCAGTTCAATACGGCCTTCGAGCAGAAGGCTGCGGCACTTGAAACCGTGACGGCGATCCGAGAGAAGGACGGCAGCTGGCACGTTGGTGGATACTTCATCAAGTGATCCCGACGCTCAAGTACTGCGCGACGGCAGCAGCGCTTGGCATCGGGTGGTTCCTCGTGTTGCTGTTGCCGTCCATGAGTCGAGAGTGGCTTCTGGCGGACATCGGTCCAAACCTCGCGTGCCTGGTTGCGGCGAGCGTGATCGTTGCCGTGGGCTTCCGCAGATACATCGGAAGCGCCGAGACGATTGGCAGCCACCTGGTTCGAGCCATTGCCCTGCCATACGTGGGTTGTTTCGTGTTCCTGAGTTTGTGGGCTGCCCTGATGTGGACTCGAAGCCTTCTCCGCGGCGGGCTCGCGAATTTGCATGACACGCTTTCGTTGTACGTGATGGGATTGATGGCGACAGCCCTTTCGTTCTATATCGTGATTCCTTACGGATGGCTCTGCCAATATGTCATGACAACCGTTGCCAATGCAGAAGATGCGTAGATATCTCTGGATACTTCTCGTCGCGGCGGCAGTCTCTGGCTGCGCTCACAAGACGGCGCCGCAGGTGACCCCGCTGCCGCCGTCGGCCGCCGCGAGCGTGGAGACGATCAGTGAGCTGAAGGCGTTCGAGGGAGTGCTTGGAGGGCAGCAGACCGAGAACTTCCTGCGGTACTCCACGCGCGCAATGGCCGACGAACGGTGCTATTTCACGGGCAAGCTCGAGCTGCCGAAGTTCTACAGCGGTCTGCGGCTCGTCCGGGAAGAGCAATCTCGATGCGCTGCGCGGTCGGACCAGTTCGACGTGTTCTTCTACCCGATTCAGGCCGTGGCGAGCGGCGAGGAAACTATCACGGTGGCGCTGGCGGAGGCGCCGGCGGAGCGGGTGTTCGTCGTGGTGCCACACGAGGACTTTCACAATCAGCTTGAGACCCGCAAGGCGCCAACGGAAGTGGCCGAAGCCGCGGCAACGCTGGTTGGCTTCCTGACCGCGAGTGACTTCGCCAGGCAGAGGTTTGGTGAGAAATCGACGACGTTTCGGCTGCTCGAGCGCGATGCCGATCTGTTTTTGCGAAAATCGTTCATCGTGAACAGCTACTTCGAGAAGGTAAGCGACTTGTACAAGTCCTTCAGTGCGGGGGCGCTGACGCAGGAAGAGACCCTCGAAAAAAAGAAAGAGCTGTTCGCGGAGCTGGAGCAATCTTGCTCGGCGATCATGCCGGACCCTGTCTCGTTCAACAAGTGTCCGGCGGCGATGAACAACGCAGGCCTGGCGTTCGACCAGACCTACACCCGCAACTACCCAATCCTGCACGATCTCTACATATCCCTCGGAAAGGACACAACGACCCTGGTCACCACGCTGAAACGGCTGTTGCCGAAATGGCCGGCGTCGGCGGCGGGAGCCGAAGATCTCAAGAAGATGGAGTAGGAGGACGCCATGCGAGTCTCGTACTGGATTCTCTGTCTGTCGCTCGCTGCGCAGGCTGTCCTGTTTGCCGAGCAGCATCAGGTCGCCGCGACGACCTTCTACAACACGTTCTCCAGGTTTCACCCCGTCTTGAAACAGATACGGCCGGGCGACTCGGTGACGACAAAGACACTGGATGCTAGCGGCCGAGACGATAGCGGGACGGTCCGTGCCAAACCGCCCAACCCTCTGACCGGCCCGTTCTTTGTGGAAGGTGCCGAGCCAGGTGACGCGCTCATTGTCAGGTTCTCCAAGGTCAGGATGAACCGGAACTGGGGATTCACCGCGTATCGACTCGGGTTGTATTCACTGACGCCGGAGTCGATCGAGGGCTTGTACTCGAATAAGTACAAACCTGGAACCATCATCAAGGAGCGCGAGAACGTCGTGCCCTGGGATATCGATCTGGTCCGCCAGACCGTTCGGCTGCGAGAGCCGGCGAGCGACGCGATCAAACTGGAGTTTCCCGCCAAGCCGATGCTGGGGTGTGTCGGCGTCGCACCGGCCGGAGATTTTTCTCCGACGTCGAGCCCGGCGGGTTCGTACGGCGGAAACCTCGACTACAACATGATCGGCGAAGGCACGACGGTGATGCTGCCGGTCTATCAGCCCGGCGCCCTGCTCTTCATCGGCGACGGTCACGCCTTGCAGGCCGACGGTGAACCCACCGGCACTGGAATCGAAACATCGATGGATGTCGAGTTCACGGTCGAGCTTCGCAAGAAGGCCAACCTGACCGGGCCGCGCGCGGAAACTGCCGAGCACCTCATCAGCATTGGCAGCCAGCCGGAATTCGTCAGTTCCATGAATCGCGGTCTGCAGATGGCGACAACCGACATGGTGAACTGGCTCGTCAGCGACTACAAACTCGAGCCGTGGGCTGCTCACCTGCTCGTCGGCTATCAAGGGGAGTACGACGTGGTGACCGTGGCGGGCACGGTCGCCCTGAAGATTCCCAAGAAATACCTGCCCGCGCGGTGACCACCTACGTTGCCTTATTGCGCGCTGTGAACGTCGGAGGGCGCAACAAAGTTGGGATGTCGGACTTGCGCGAGCTGGCCGCCGGACTCGGCATGAAGGACGTTCGTTCGCTGCTTCAAAGCGGGAACCTGGTATTTCGAGCTGGGTCTCGCGCGACCTCACGGCTGGAGCACGATCTCGAGCGGGCGGTGAAGAAACTCGGCGTGGAGACTGACTTCTTCGTCCGGAGCGCCAGCGAGTGGGCGGACATCATTCAAGACAATCCCTTTCCAGCCGAAGCCAGGCGAGATCCGGGTCACCTTCTTGTGTTGCCTCTGAAGGACACGCCGAATCGCGACAGTGTCGAGGCTCTGCAGGCTGCCATCACTGGCCGCGAGGCTGTCCGAGTGAAGGGCAGGCAGGTCTACATTGTTTATCCAGATGGGGTCGGCCGATCCCGGCTGACCATCACGCTCATCGAAAAGAAACTCGGCACGCGCGGAACCGGGCGCAACTGGAATACTGTGCTGAAGCTTGGGGTCGTTGCCAACGGAGAGGCATAAAATGCGCAGCGTGATTGTGTTCCTCACGGGTCTTGTCGTTGGCCTTGCCATCGAGTCTCCTTTTGCGCAGCAGGGGGGCGGCGCAGGGTTGAACCATGTGGCGATAAGCGTCTCGGACTTCGAGACCGCCAGGAATTTCTACGCACGCCAGATGGGATTTCGCGAGGCATTTGCGTTTCGCGAACCGGACGGCACGCCGTATTTTTCTTACCTGCAGGTGAACCGCAACACGTTCATCGAGGTCATGCAGGCCACCGCCGAACGGCCAGTCGGATGTCCGCATTTCGGCCTTGAAGTTCCGAATCTCGATTCGACGATCGATCAGTTGAGGCAGCGGGGTGTCCAGGTTCGCGCGCCTTCGGTGAGTCCTCGAACGCGTACCCGCATCGCTCTCGCTTCCGGGCCTGGGGGCGTCGACATCGAGCTGATGGAGTTCGGCCCCGATTCGCTTCATCGGAAAGTCATCGATGCGTGGAAATGAACCGCTCGCGTGCCAGCGGGACGCTTTTTCTCTGCCGTCAGACCTTCACTACCTCAACTGTGCGTACCTGGGTCCCCTGCCGCGCGTATCCCAGGAAGCCGGCGTAGCGGCGGTCGCACGCAAGGCGAATCCGGCCACTATCCGACCCGAGGATTTCTTTGCTGAAAGCAACGTCGTGCGGCAGCTGTTCGCCGAACTGATCAATGCGCGCGACCCGAACCGTGTCGCCCTCATTCCGGCCGTGTCGTACGGTGCCGCCACTGTCGCCCGAAACACACCCGTTGCCCAGGGACAGAACATCGTCGTGGTGGGAGAGGACTTTCCCAGCGATATGTACACGTGGCGTAGAGTTGCGCGTCAATCGGGAGCAGCCTTGCGCGTCGTCTCGCCGCCCACAGGAGAGGGTCTTGGTGGAAACTGGAATAGCCGCGTGCTCGACTCTATCGATCGAAATACTGCTGTTGTCTCTCTACCGCACGTACACTGGGCGGACGGTACTAAGTTCGATCTCGTGACTATCGGACGATCTGCGAGAGAGGCCGGCGCCGCGCTCGTTGTCGACGGCACGCAGTCGGTCGGCGCACTGCCGTTCGACGTCGAGGAGATTCAGCCAGACGCCCTGATCTGCGCCGGCTATAAATGGCTGTTGGGTCCGTATTCAACGGGACTTGCGTATTTCGGGCCTCGATACGATCACGGGGAGCCCATTGAGGAAAACTGGATCACGCGCAAAGGCAGCGACGACTTCCAGCGCCTCGTGGACTACGAAGACGAGTACGCGCCAGGCGCGATCCGCTACGACGCAGGAGAAAGGAGCAACTTCATCCTGTTGCCGATGCTCATTGCAGCACTGCGGCTCATTCTGAGTTTGAAGCCGGCGCGCATTCAGGAGTACTGCCGGCGCCTCACGGAGGCCCCGCTCGAGCGCGCACGTGAGCTTGGGTTTGCGATCGAGGACAGCCGATGGCGTGGAGCGCACCTCTTTGGCGTCCGCGCTCCGGCGCACGTGGATCTTGCGCAGTTGAGTCAGGCTCTCCAGGGCAGGAAGATCGCGGTGTCGTTGAGAGGATCGGCGCTGCGTGTGTCGCCCAACGTGTACAACGACGAGGACGACCTGAACATGCTCGTTCAGGTGTTCGAGGAGCAGAGTCAATGAAGGGTGTGCTCACTGGAGCGCTGGCGCTCCTTTGCCAGATTTCGGCCGCCCAGCCCCTGCTCGCGCAGACCGCGCCCGCCGCTGTCGCGCTCACCGGTGGCCGCGTCATCGCCTCGCCCGATGCGTCGCCGGTTGATGCCACGGTCGTCATCGAAGGCGGCAACATCGTCGCCGTAGGCGCGCGCGGTCGAGTGACTGTGCCTGCGGGTGCGACGACGATCGACTGCACCGGTCTGTTCGTCGTCGCGGGCTTTCAGAACAGTCACGTGCATTTCACCGAGGAGAAGTGGGCAGATGCGAAGACGCAACCGGCCGCTACGCTGGCGGCGCAGCTTGAAGCAATGCTGACGCGTTATGGCTTCACGACGGCTGTCGATACGGCGTCGTGGCTGCCGAACACGGTCGAACTGCGATGGCGCAGCGAGATAGAGGCGCCCGGTCCTCGAATCCTTACCGCTGGTCTCGCTCTTTATCCACCGAACGGCGTGCCCTACTACGTGAAGGACGCCGTTCCGCCGCAACTCCTCAAACTCCTGCCTCAGCCGTCGACGCCTGCGGATGCGATCGATGCCGTTCGGCGAAACGTCGAGGGGGGCGCCAACCTCATCAAACTGTTCACCGGATCCTGGGTCTCTCGCGGACAGGTTGTCATGATGCCTGCCGACGTCGCGGCAGCGGCCGTCGACGATGCCCATCGGCGCAGCAGGCTGGTTTTCGCGCATCCCTCAAACGTGGCGGGGCTCGAGGTCGCCCTGGCGGCTCACGTCGACGTGCTCGCACACGTGGTCGAGGCCGGCGAGGGCCTCACGCCGAATCACCTGAAACGCATGAAGAGTCAGGACATGGCGCTCGTGCCCACGCTCAAGCTGCTCGCCGACGATGGTGCGGGTGGTGTACGGGCGCTTCTCGATCAGGTTCGCGACTTCGCGAAGGTTGGAGGGCAAATCCTTTTTGGTACCGATGTCGGCTACCTGTCCGACTACAATCCCTCGCGGGAATACGTCCTGATGGAAGCGGCCGGCTTGACCTGGCGGCAGATCCTCGCGTCGCTAACGACCAACCCCGCAGCCCGATTCAAGGAGAGCAGCCGGCGTGGTCGGGTCGCGCGCGGCATGGAGGCCGATATTGTTGTGCTTGGCACCGATCCGGCGCTCGGCGCGAACGCGTTCACCGACGTTCGCTATGTGATACGAGCCGGTCGAATGATTTATCGCCGACAGGAGGCGCAATGAAGACAGGTCGAGCAGGGTTCGTCGTTGCGAGTTGCGCGATTGCGAGCGTGATCGTGGCCTCGCCGCTGAGGCTGGAGAGCCAGACGCCGGGCAATGGTCCGAACGGGCCAGGCCAGGGCAAGCCGGGGAAGGTTCCGGGAACCGTCGCGATGGTTCCGTTCGATCAGGGGCGCCCGTGGGGCTGGGCGACGAGGGCGTTCATGGAGAACCCCGACCGTGAGCTCTACAACACCACGAAGCGCAAGCTGTTCGAGGGTAAGCAGGTCTTCAGCCAGACAATCACCAAACTCGACGTTGAAGGCTATTGCAAAGGTGCCGCGCAGTACGACTTTTCGCGCTTTGAAATGCAGCACACAACCATGACGTTCGGCGATGTCGAAAAGATGATCGCCGCTTGCCCGAGAGTGGCGGCGACGCCGATCCTGCGCGTGCCGGACGCCACCGAGACCATGGTCCAGCACGCGGTCGATCTCGGCGTCCTCGGCATCATCATTCCAACCGTCGACGATGCGCTGGAATCGCGGCAGGCGGCCATGTTCGCGCGTTTTCCGCCGACGGGACGGCGCAGCACCGGCGGTGGTCAGGCCGGGAGCATCTGGGGACCCATCATTCCGAAGCCTCAGACTTTCCGCGATACCATCAACGACAACATGCTCGTCACCGTGATGATCGAAACGCTGGAAGGCGTGAAGAACGCGCTCGAGATCGCATCCCAGCCGGGAGTCGACGTCGTGATTATCGGCAACGCCGACTTCGAGTCGTTCTCCGGATTCGGCCCGACCAGTGCCGGGTATCTCGATCTTCAAACTCGCGTTCGGAACGCGACCTATCTCGCAGGTAAGTTCTGGGGCAACGCAAATCCTGGTTTTTCGACCGGCAATCCGCTCGCCCCCGACTCGCGGTACCACCTGGGCGTGCCGCCGGGGAAAGGACCGGCCGGGCCGGTGTACTAACGATCATGTGCAGGAATATCAAGACGCTCGCGAATTTTGCGCCGCCCGCGACCGAGGATGAGATCCGCGCGTCGGCGCTTCAGTTCGTTCGAAAACTAAGCGGGGTGAACCGCCCGTCTCGAGCGAACGAGGATGCCTTCAATCGTGCCGTCGACGAGGTGACCGCCTGCGCGCATCGACTGATTCTTTCGTTGACGACGAGCGCGCCGCCGCGCAATCGCGAAGAGGAGGCGGCGAAGGCCCGCGAACGCGCAAGGGTCCGGTTCGCCCAGCCGTAGTGTGTTAGCATCCGCTTCTTCTGGCAGAGAGGGAGGTAGCAATGTTGAATCGACGCGAGTTCATCGGAGCCGGACTTTTCACCGCTGTCGCTGCACGGGCGTTCGCGCTGCCGGGAGACCGGATGCGCTATGCGATGAGCGGGCACCAGTTTCGAACCACGCCGCCGCATCCGGAAACAGGCATCAAGATGGCCGCGAGTTACGGCTATCACGGCCTCGAGCCGTTTCAGGACGACATGCCTCAGTACCTGAAGCAGCCGCCCGAGGCTTTCAAGAAAGTGCTCGACGAATCGGGCCTCGCCCTCTGCACGATCGGCAGTGGC
>JAMQPK010000144.1 GCA_023717525.1 Vicinamibacterales bacterium
GGTGACGGTTTACGAGACGCTTACCGAAATAGGCCTGTTTACGCCGTTTCGCGGATCAACCAGTTGCGAAAATCGTCCAATGCGGCGAGCAAGCTCCTAAAGCGTCCCCTATCAACAGTTTACGAAACAGGCCATTTGCCCGTATCGAACATCCGCAGGCTACGAAGGCGGCGACGATCCAGCGCACTCACTCGCCTCTGCATTTTGCTCTTGCATCGATATAGATACTGATATAGTATCCATAAATGGCTTCCGTAAACACTCAATTTTCGATCGCCGTCCACGTACTGGCGGCAATCGCACACAACGAGGGGGTCTTCACGTCGGAAATTCTCGCAGGCAGCGTCAATGCGAACCCGGTTTTCGTTAAGAGAATCCTCGTTAAACTCTCGAAGGCGAAGCTGGCTAAGACGACTGTTGGTAAGTCGGGTGGTTATGGCCTGGCACGAAGCCCAAAGAGTATTTCACTCTTAGACATCTACTCTGCGGTAAACCCTCCAGATGCTTTTGCCATCCATGCCTATCCCAAAACGAAGGAGTGTGTCGTGAGCTGTAACATCAAGGAAGTCATGAGCGACGTGCTGGTTGGCACTCAGGAGGCCGTCCGTAGGGATCTGAGGCAGACGACATTGGCGGACGTGGTGTCGAAAATCAGGGCCAGGTCCGGTTAGCTTTTTTTTGCTCACAATAGATACTTTTATAGGAACTAATATTCACCGAAAGGAACACGAGATGACCAGACTGAATGGAAAGACCCCTGTGATCACCGGCGGAGCCGCAGCAAAGCGGGGCATGGATGCGCCCACCGCCGTTCTCATCGGGGTGACCGGAGGACTTGGTCACGCCCTGGCCAGGCTCCTCGCGGCCGAGGGCTTCCGGATGGTGCTCGCGGCGCGGCGCGAGTACGACGCCGCGGCGCTCACCGGCCGGAGCGACGGTTCGGCGATTTACCTGCGCGCGGACGTCACCGATCCGGCGAGCCTCGAGAAGCTGGCGGCGGCGGCCTTCGAGCACCTCGGCCGGATCGATGCGGTGGTGAACCTCGCGGGCATCTCGCCGCGCAAGTCCATCGAGGACTACACGCCGGCCGACGTCGACGCGCTGCTCGCGGTCAACGTGAAGGGGCCCATCTTCGTGACCCAGGCATTCCTGCCGCGGCTGCGCAAGCAAGCCGGCGGCGGCGTGGTCGTCCACCTCGGCGGCGCCATGGACGGCCGGGTGGCGCTGCCGTTCATGAGCGCCTACGCGGCGACCCGCGGCGCGCTGGCGAGCTACGTGCAAGGCGCCAATCGCGAGCTTGCCGGGACCGACGTGGTGCTTTCGTTCTTCGGGCCTGTGCCCTCCAACACCGAGTCGGAGTCCCCATATTTCGACATGTGGCGCAAGATGGGCGTCGCCCTCTGCGAGCCCGACGTCGTCGCGCGCGAGATCCTCGCCACCATCCGCCAGCGACGTCGCGCCCACATCATGGGCGGAGGGCTGCTCAGGATGCTCACGCTCGCGAACGCCGTGTCGCCGTCCGCTGCCGACGCGATCGGTCTGCGGCGGTTCGCGAAGCTCATCGAGCAGCATCGTCCACGCTGATCTCCGCAAGAGGAAACCCGTCAGTGACGAGAGGCATCCAGGCGAAGAGATGAGCGATCATTTCGACAACGGGCGGTTCTTCAACCCGAACGGCGCAGACGCACAGCCGTTCTGGAAGGCGCCGCGCATGCTATTCGAGCGCTACGCCCCATGGCCTGCGCAGGTGCCAGTCGTGCAACGGCCCTCGCCTCCGCCGACCAGCGGCGACGAGATCGTCGTCACCTTCATCGGTCACGCGACCTTTCTGATTCAGACGAGCGCCGGCAACATCATCACCGACCCGGTCTTCGCGCAACGCGCCGGACCGTTCGGGTGGACAGGGCCCCGGCGCGTGCGTCAGCCGGGCGTTCGCTTCGACGATCTGCCTCCGATTGCTTACGTACTCCTGAGTCACAATCACTACGACCACTGCGATCTGGAAACACTGCGGGCGTTGCAGCACCGCGATCATCCGCGCATCGTGACACTGCAGGGAAACGCGACGCTGCTGCGATCGGCCGGCGTGACTCGGATCGCCGAACTCGACTGGTGGCAGCGCATGCCAGCTGAAATGTCAGCCATGCGGGGTGCGCAGACGCTCGACCCGGTCGTCACCCCTGGACGCGAG
>JAMQPK010000162.1 GCA_023717525.1 Vicinamibacterales bacterium
CACCCGACCCCTTTATTTCCGCGGACACCATCTATTTCGGCGGCGGCACGCCGTCTCTCCTGTCGCCTGAAGAGATTGCCGCCATCATCGAGGCGGCACGCTCGACGTTTGCGCTCGCGCCCGAGTCGGAGATTACCCTCGAAGCCAACCCCGAATCCGTGGATCTCGCCCGCCTGAAGGGCTACCGCGAGGCCGGAATCAATCGCCTCAGTTATGGTGTCCAGTCATTCCACGACGATGAGCTGAAGCGGCTCGGACGGCTTCACTCCGCTCAAAGAGCCGAGGAAGCGGTGGAGACGGCTCGCGCGGCGGGATTCGACAACATCAGCGTGGATCTGATGATGTGGCTGCCAGGCCAGGACCTTGCGACCTGGCTCTCCTCACTTGAGCGCGCCGTCGCGTGCGAGCCCGAACATCTGTCGCTCTACATTCTCGAGGTTTACCCGCACCTTCCCTTGAAGCAGGACATCGCCGCGCATGGATGGCCGCAGGTCGACGACGAAGGCGTGGCCGACATGTACGAGACGGGTATGGCGATGCTCGATGCTGCTGGCTATGAGCAGTACGAGATTTCCAACGTCGCCAGGCCGGGCCGGCGGTCATCGCACAACATGAAGTACTGGACCGATGGCGAATGGCTGGGATTTGGTCCGGGCGCGCATTCGACGCGGCAGGGGGCTCGCTGGCGCAACGTATCGGCTACCGACGACTACATCGGCCGGATTACGGCCGGCACGAGCCCCGTGTCCGAGCGGCGAGTGCTGTCGTCCGATGAGTGCCTCGGCGATGCGGTGTTTACCGGGCTCAGGCTGAGCCAGGGTGTTGATCTGTCGGCGCTTTCAGCGCGGTACGCCGTGGATATCTGGGCACGGTTTGCCGAGCGGCTTGCGCCGTTCGAAGAGGCCGGGTTGCTCGTGAGGGAAGGGGCTCGCATCCGGCTGACCCGGCAGGGCATGCTGCTGGCCAACGAGGTGATGGCTGTGTTCGTTTAGATTTGAACTTTGGGGGACGTACGGTAGAGTTATCCTCCGCTCGACAACTTAAGGAGGAATGATGCGACGGATTATATTTGTTCTGGCTCTCGCCGTGCTGGCCGGCTCGTTTGCGCCAGCCTACGCGCAGACGCCGAATGCCCGCGTGTTCAACGGTGGAGCCGGACTGATTCTCTACACCATCAAGGGTGACAAGACCGCCGACTTCGAGATGGTGATGAACAAAACCAAGGAAGCTCTCGGCAAGAGCGATAAGCCGGGTCGCAAAGAGCAGGCCGCACACTGGAACTTGTTCAAGTCCGATACGGCAGCCACCAACGGCAACGTCACGTATGTGATGGTGATCAGCCCGGCGGTGAAGGACGCCGACTACAACGTCATCAACGTGCTGAACGAGGTGTTCCCAGCCGAGATTCAGGCGCTCTTCAAAGCCTACACAGAATCGTTCGCCAGCGGATTGATTCCGATCAACCTGGTGCCGGTCGTAGATTTCAAGCCTTAGCCGACTTCGGACTCCGGGCTCCAGGCTTCAGGCCAGGGGCCCGGATCAGAACTTCAGGTTCAGTCCGGCGTAGACGCGCTGGACTGTCGAGCGCTGTGGGTCACCCTGCAGACTGAAGATTCGATAGTCGACACGCAGGCGCAGAGGGCCCTTGATGCTGAGTTTGATGCCGCCGCCTGTGTTCAGCGCAAACGCGTTTTCTTCATCTTCCCCCAGGCGCTCGGTGTACATTCCGGCACCGGTCGTCAGGTACAGCTGAACCGCGGGTATCCCGACGGTCTGGGCGGAAACATTTCCTGATATCGTCCGCAGCGACGGTTGAGACACTGTCAGGTCCTCGCTGGTATTTCCGTACTCGAACTCGAAGCCGACGATGAGCAGGCTCATGCCTGCGGCGAAGCCGCGCACATTGGGGTGGCCCGGCGAATTCGTCGTGCCGTAGAAGAGTGTGACGTCGGCGCTGGCCGCAGCGGGCGTGAGAGCCATCATAACGAGCGCGAACGCCGCTGCCGCGTTGAATCGCATTGTCATTGTCCGCGATTGTACCAGCCTTGGACGATCGGTACCAGCAGTGATAAATTCCGCAGGTTGTCCGATCTCTCCACGCTCATCGTGTCCGGCGATCCGCGCGGCATTGCTCGCGGCATTTCGCTCGTCGAGGATGATGCCAACGCGGGTGCGTCGCTTATTGGGGAGATCTTCAGCCGGACAGGCCGCGCATTTCTCGTCGGCATTACTGGTGCGCCAGGCGCCGGCAAGAGCACGCTGGTCGACGCCCTCGTGACACGCTGGCGTCGCGCGAATCAGACGGTCGGGGTCATCGCCGTCGATCCGACGAGCCCGTTCAGCGGAGGCGCCATGCTGGGCGATCGCGTGCGTATGCAGGCACACGCGCAGGACGCGAACGTCTTCATCCGGAGCATGGCGACGCGCGGACACCTGGGCGGCCTCGCCCGCGCGACGGCGGATGCCGCGCTGGTGCTCGACGCGGCTGGGAAGGACCTCATCGCCATTGAGACGGTGGGCGTCGGGCAGGACGAAGTCGAGGTCGTCGGTACAGCGGATGTGTGCGTGGTGGTGCTGGTGCCGGGCATGGGCGATGACGTCCAGGCGCTAAAGGCCGGCATCATGGAGATCGCGGACATCTTCGTCGTCAATAAAGCCGATCGCGACGGCACCGATCGCGCCGTGAGCGAGATCGAGGCGGTGCTCGGTCTTCACCCATACACGGATGGAGAGTGGCGGCCGCCAATCATTCGTACTCAGGCGACCACTGGCGACGGTGTCGACGCGTTGATTGCTGCGATTGCGACGTTCCGCGAGCACGCCGGCGCCCTGATCGAGATTAAGCGGCGGCAGCGGATCGAGGCGCAGTTACGCGCGATCGTCGCCGACCGGCTCATGGCGCGCGTGGAGTCGATGCTGGGATCGGTCGAACTGCAGCACGTGATCGATCGCATCGCCGCGAAAGAGACGGATCCCTACCACGCCGCGGCAGGGATCCTGGAGAAGGTATGAAGGCCGTTCTCGATCACGTTGGCATTGCCGTCCGGAGCCTTGACGAGTCGCTGGCGTTTTTTCGCGACGCCCTCGGGCTGGAGGTCGAGCCCGCGCAGGATGTCCCTGCACAGCGCGTGCGTGCTCAGTTCATTTCGACGGGCTCCGCGTCACTCGAACTGCTGGAGTCCAGCGCGCCCGGCTCGCCGATCGGCGCGTTTCTCGAGAAGCGCGGTCCGGGCCTGCATCACATCACGCTGCGTGTCGAGGATATTCGCGCTGCCCTGCAACAGCTGAAGGATCGCCGCGTCAGACTGATCGATGAAGCGCCCCGGCCGGGCGCCGAGGGCGCGCTCGTGGCGTTCATTCATCCGTCGAGCGCGCACGGCGTGCTCGTCGAACTGAAGCAGGTCGTGAGCGTGATCCCGCCACCTCCGAAGCCGAGGGTGATACAGCTCGGCGACATTCAGTTGACGCTACTCTGCGATGGCTTTTTCCACCTGGACGGTGGCGCGATGTTCGGTGTTATTCCGAAACCGATGTGGGAGAAGAAGGCGGTGCCGGACGACAGAAACCGCATTCGCATGGCGATGCGGCCTGTTCTGGTCGACAACGGCTCGCGAAAGATGCTCATCGATGCCGGTTGCGGCGACAAGATGACGTCACCGAAGCAGGCGGAGATCTACGGGTTCGAGCGTGATTTCAATCTCACGCACTCCCTGGCGGCGGCGGGCGTGGCGCCAGAGTCGATCGATGTCGTGTTGGCCTCACATCTCCATTTCGACCATGCTGGCGGCTTTACGTCTTTGGATGCCAGCGGTGTTGCGCGCCCGCGGTTTCCTCGCGCTCAGTATGTCGTCCGGCGAGGGGAATGGGACGAGGCTCATCTGGTGAACGAGCGAACGAAGGCGACGTACTTCCCGGAGAACTTCCAGCCGCTGGCGGACAGCCGCGTGCTTCAGCTCGTCGATGAGGACGCGACCATCATGCCCGGCGTGCGCGTGCAGCGGACCGGAGGCCACACGATGCATCATCAGATGGCATTGATCGAGTCGTGTGGAAAGACCGCCGTGTTTGCGGCCGACCTGCTGCCGACGGCCGCGCATCTTCCCGAGGTGTGGGTCATGGGGTACGATCTCTTCCCGATCGACACGCTCAATTTCAAGCGAGCCTTCCTGCGGGAAGCCGTGGAGCGCGAGTACCTCATTCTGTTCGAGCACGATCCCGACGTCGCGGCTGGATACATTCGTCGGCGCGCGGACGGGAAGCGGTACGTGGAGCCAGTTGCGTGATGGCGAAGGAGCGACATGAAGGCACAGATAGGTGTCATCGGCGGAAGCGGCCTGTACGACATGGCCGACCTGACGGAGCGCGAGGAGGTGTCGCTGAAGACGCCCTTCGGCGATCCCTCGGGTCCGTACCTCGTGGGCACGCTTCGGGGTAAGCGTGTTGCGTTTCTGGCGCGCCATGGCGCCGGTCACCGGCTGCTGCCGTCTGAGCTCAATTTCCGGGCGAACATTTTCGGCTTCAAGGTGCTGGGGGTCGAGCGGATTCTTTCGGCGAGCGCCGTGGGAAGCCTGAAGCAGGAGTACGCGCCGCTCGACATCGTCGTGCCCGATCAGTTTTTCGACCGGACCAAGGCGCGCATCAGCACGTTCTTCGGCGGTGGGCTCGCCGCCCACGTGTCGTTCGCGCATCCGATTTGCCCGGAGCTGGCCCGCATCGGGGCTGACGCAGTGCAGTCGATTGGAGCCCGCGTTCATCGGGGCGGCACGTATGTCTGCATGGAAGGACCGCAGTTTTCGACGCTCGCCGAATCGAAGCTCTACCGGGCGTGGGGGATGGACGTCATCGGGATGACGAATCTGCAGGAAGCGAAGCTCGCTCGTGAAGCTGAAATCTGCTATGTCACCCTCGCCCTGGTCACCGACTACGACTGCTGGCATCCGGATCACGATTCGGTCACGGTCGACATGATCATTCAGACGCTCATGCAGAATGCGAAGGCGGCGCAGCTCGCGATTGCTGAAGCCGTGACGAAGCTGCCGGCCGCCCGCGCGTGTGAGTGCGGTTCGGCGTTGAAGCACGCGCTCATCACCAGGCCAGAGGCGGTGCCGGAGCAGGTCAAGCAGCACCTGGCCCCCATCATCGGTAAGTACCTCAAATAGGGCTTCGGACTCCGGACTCCGGGCTTCTGGCCAGCTGGCCGGGCCCGAAGTCTGGAGCCCGGAGCCTGGAGACCAAAGCGTGAATCCAATTCTGGCTGTCGGGTCCGTCGCGTTCGACTCCATCAAGACGCCGTTTGGCGAAGCCAATCGCGTCGTGGGTGGAGCCGCCACCTACTTTGCGATCGCCGCATCGTTCTTCACCGAAGTGCGCATCGTCGCAGTCGTCGGCGAGGATTTTGGCGCGAACGTGCAGAAGGTGTTCGGCGGACGGCAGATCGATCTCGCCGGGCTCGAGACCGTGCCAGGAGAGACGTTCCGCTGGAAAGGCGAGTACGGCTTCGATCTGAACAGCCGGGAGACGATCTACACGCATCTGAATGTCTTTGAAAACTTCAGCCCCAAAATCCCAGCGCACCACCGGGGGTCGCCCGTCGTCTTTCTCGGCAATATCCATCCGTCGTTGCAGAGTGACGTACTCGATCAGGTGCAGAAGCCCCGGCTGGTCGGCGCCGATACGATGAACTACTGGATCGAGCGCACGCCAGACGAGTTGAAGCGCGTGCTGGCGCGCGTCGATGTGCTGCTCATCAACGACTCGGAAGCCCGCGAGCTCGCCGGAGAAGCGAATCTCGTGAAGGCCGCGCGCAAGGTGCAGGCGATGGGGCCGAAGACGCTCGTGATCAAGCGGGGAGAGCACGGTGTCCTGATGACGCGCCCGGGCGGGGGGTTCTTTGCCGCGCCAGCCATGCCCCTGGAAGAGGTGTTCGACCCGACAGGCGCCGGCGATACGTTCGCCGGCGGTTTTCTTGGATACCTGGCGTCGTGCGACCAGGTCGACGAGGCGTCACTCGCGCGCGCAATTATCTACGGAAGCACGCTCGCGTCGTTTGCGGTGGAGGACTTCAGCGTCGATCGCCTGCTGCGGCTGACCCGCAGCGAAGTGAACGCGAGGTTCGGCGAGTTCAAGAA
>JAMQPK010000173.1 GCA_023717525.1 Vicinamibacterales bacterium
GCCGCGGCGCTGGTGCTTGGAACGGTAGGCTACGCACGTGCGCAGGCGGCCCCATCAGATGCCAAGCCGAGCCTGGAAATTTACGGATTTGCGATGCTCGACATGGGCATCAACCTCAAGACCATCAACCCGAACTGGTCCGACACGATGCGGGTCACCCGTCTGCCGTCATTCGACAAGCAGTACGGGGAAGATGGCAGCACCTTCGCCGGCGTGCGTCAGACCAGGCTGGGCGTGCGCAGCTCGACGCCGACTGCCATGGGTGATCTGAAGACGACGTTTGAGTTCGAGTTGTTCGGGACAGGCGTCGACGAGGGACAGACGACGTTCCGCCTGCGCCATGCCTACGGCGAGCTCGGCAAGTTCGGCGCGGGACAGACGTGGAGCGTGTTCATGGACCCCGACGTGTTCCCGAACTCGCTCGAGTACTGGGGTCCGACGGGCATGGTGTTCTTCCGCAATATCCAGGTGCGTTGGATGCCGATCCAGGGCGACACGCGCCTTACGCTGGCGATGGAACGTCCGGGTGCATCAGGCGACGCTGGCGTGGCGGCCGACCGCATCGAGCTGCAGAACGTGAAAAGCCGTAACCCGATGCCGGACATCACCGGTGAGTACCGCATGGGCGGCAAGAAGGGCTACGTCGAGGTCGCCGGCGTCGTGGGCAAGATGAACTGGGACGACGTCCTCGTAGATCAGTTCGATCTGTCGGGCAGCGCGACACGCTGGGGTCTCAACTTCAGCTCCAATGTGAAGCTGGGCTCGAGCACCACACTGCGCGGCCAGCTGGTGTACGGCGAGGGCATCCAGAACTACATGAACGACTCTCCAGTGGACGTCGGCATTGTGTCCAACCCCGGCAATGTCAGAACGCCGATCAAGGGCAAGGCCATTCCCATCACCGGCACGTTGGTGTTCGTCGATCACAACTGGGACGACCAGTGGTCGACCTCGGTTGGCTATTCGCGCACCGACACCGACAACGTCGAGGGCCAGGGGGCCACTGCCTACCGGACCGGGCAATACGCGCTCGGCAATCTTCTCTACACGCCAGTCCCCGGAGTAATGGTGGGAGCCGAACTGCAGTGGGGCCGGCGCGAGATGTTCAAGGATCCCTACGTTGGCGACGGCGTGAAGATACAGTTTTCGTTCAAATACAACTTCTCAGCAAAGATAGGGGGCTAGTGATGAGAGAGACTCTTTTCGTGCAGCGGCGAGCGTGGCTCGCTGGAATTATCGCGAGTGTAGGTTTGGCCGGCCTGGTTGTGACCGCGCAGCAGGCGGCTCCTGACCCCCAGACGGCCGTGAACACTGCCTTCAAGCAGTTCCAGACCCTCAAGGAGGGAAAGAACGCGGACTACATTCCGGCCCTCGCCAAGGTAGATCCGAACCTGTTCGGCATTGCGCTTGTCACCGTCGATGGTAAGGTCTTCACGGCGGGCGACATCAAGACCGAAGTGTCGATTCAGTCGATCTCCAAGGTCTTCACGATGGCGCAGGTGATCCAGGAACAGGGCCTCGAATCGATCGAGAAACGCATCGGCGTCGATGCGACCGGCGCGCGCTTCAACTCGATCATCGCCATCGAAGGCGTGCGCTCCGTCGTCGGCACGGGAGCGCCGGAGATGAATGCCCTCGTGAATCCGGGCGCTATTTCCTCGACCAGCATGGTGACTGGCGCCACCTCTGACGCCGTGTGGAACAAAATCATCGGCTTCCACAACGACGCCGCAGGCCGCTCGCTGAGCGTGCTTCAGGATGTCTACAAGTCCGAATCCGACACAAACCAGCGAAACCAGGCGATCGGCGCGTTGATGTATGCGTATGGATACATCAAGACCGACTGGCACCAGGCGGTCGATCTCTACACGCGTCAGTGCTCCATCGGCGTAAACGCACGAGATCTTGGGATGATGGCGGCGACGCTGGCGGCCGGTGGCAAGAATCCGGTAACCGGCAAGCAGGTGATGGATGCCGCGAAGGTTCCGGGTGTTCTGGCGGTGATGGCGACTGCTGGTTTGTATGACGACTCGGGCAAGTGGCTCTACCACACGGGTCTGCCTGCCAAGAGCGGCGTCGGGGGCGGCATCATCGCCGTCTCTCCAGGAAAATTCGGGATCGCGGTGATTGCACCGCCGCTGGACGATGCGGGCAACAGCATTAAAGCGCAGCGGGCGATTACGGCGATCTCCAATGCGCTCGGTGGTAACCCGCTGGCGCCCCGCCGGTAGCTCTCTACAACGCATTGTGGCCGGAGGTTTCCTCCGGCCGCAGTGGACAGATATACTCCTGAAACGCCTCTGGCTGCTCGATAGTGGGCCACCAGGGGCGTTTTTGGAGGGTTGATGTCGCGGCCGATCGCGGTGCTGTTCGCGGTCATGTTGGTGCTTGCCGTTCCAGTACTGGCACAACCGACGAGCCAAATCAGTGGCCAGGTCAGAGCGACGACGGGCGATCCCCTCGCGCACGTGACGATCGAATTGCGGGGAGCAACATCACTCCAGACCGAGACCGACGCGAACGGACGCTTCTTCCTGCGCGATCTTTCCCAAGGCCAATACGATCTCACAGCTTCCCTGACGGGATTCGCACGGGTTCAGCGCCAAGTCCCACTGAAAACCGGCGATGCCATCAGCCTCAACCTTACGCTTTGGGTGACGGCCATCGAGACGGCGACCGTGTCGGCTGCCAGGACAGGCGATCGAGA
>JAMQPK010000158.1 GCA_023717525.1 Vicinamibacterales bacterium
ACGCCGAGCGTGGCGCGGGTGAGGTAGTTGAGGATCGTGCCGATGGTGATCAGGCTGATCATCCACCAGCGAAGCGCATACAGCTTTCGAATCATCAACATCCCCCGTCGACTGTGTCGCGGGAAGCTAGCACAGCGCGACGGGGGCTGAGATGCATCAGATCAGAACTTGACCCTGACTCCAGTGGTGAAGAAGCGGCCCATATCGTCGTAGAAGCCCAGGGTCGGATAGAACAAGCCCGGAATTCCCGAGTTGGAGGGATACAGCGGCGCGTTTTCGTCCAGCAGGTTGCTCACGGTCAGGTAGGCCTCGACGTTGGTGTCGCCGAACTCGAACCGCTTGCTGACCGTGGTGTCAACGATGTCGAACGAGTCGAGGCTCGAGTCCAGGTAGTTCTGGGTGTTGCCGTTGAGATCGTTGTCGCTGGTCTTGAGGCTGACGCTGCCCAGCCAACGATTCTGCAGCGCCACGGTCCAGCTGCTGTTCTCCCAGCTCAAGAACGTGGTCTGCATCAGCTCGGGCTGGACCGCCCAGACGTAGAACGGCGAAGCCGGCGTGTTGAGCGTGGAGTTCGTCGGCTGGTAGGTGGCCAGGTGACGGATCGAGAATTGCCCGCCCGCCATGTCGAAGGTGTAGTCGAGCTGCAAATCATAGCCCTTGGTCTTCACCAGCGCGGCGTTGAGCGGTGAAGAGCGGATTTCGGTCGGGAAGTTGAACGCAGGATTCGTGTAATTCGGATCCGTCGGATCCGTAATCGGCCGGATCGCCAGCGTGCAGAAGTTCGAATCGTACGTAGGTGCGCTGGCAAGGCACAGACCCTGGATGGCGTCGTTCTGATAGGTGATGTTGAGGATCGCGTTCGTCAACTTCGTCTCGTAGAAGTCGACCGCCACGCTGAAGCTCGGGATGGCGGTCGGTGTGAACACGAGCCCCACCGTCGTCGTCTTGGCCGTTTCCGGAGTCAGGTCCGGATTACCGCGCGAGACGAGGCGCGTACCCGTGTTACTGCCACCCGTGAGCCGGTCTTGGAATCCGGTCGAGGTGACACCGGCCGGCTGGAACAGATCGTTCATGTTCGGCGCGCGGAAGTCCGACGAATGGGTGCCGCGGAACCGCACCGAATCGACAATCTGCCAGTTGAGTCCGAGCTTCCTGGAATCGCCCGCATCGAAGCTCGAATACTTGGCGCGTCGACCCGCAAGGTTTGCCGAAACGTCCTTGAATCCCGGAACGTCCTTGAGCAGCGGAACGTTGAATTCAACCGCGAACTCGTAAACGTGGTTGTTTTCGTCGACTTCAGCATTGGTGTTCTGCACCCAGCGCAGCGGCGCAGCGCCGTTGGCGAGACAAAATCGCAGCCCCGTGCAATTGACGAAGTCAGACGGCAGGAAATCACTTTCCATGACGTACGTCGCCCAACGTGCCTCGCCCGACACGTTCGCGATGATTTCGCCCGCGGGCAGCCCAAAGCCCCAGAGGCCGCCACCGATCGAGAAGCCGACATCGTCGAGTTCCTGGGTGAGCGTCCACGAGGTTTCCGTGCGCAGGTAGTCATAAGATGCCGCGGAAGGTCCGGCGGGATCGGTGATGTTGAGCGGAACGCATCCAGGATAAAGACTTGCAAACTGCGGCTGCGTGGTCACCCAGCACTTGATCGTGCCGGCGTCCATCACGGCATCCAGCGATGCGAGGTATTTTGCGTTGTCCGTGTTGTTGGGATTGGTGACCGTCAGCTCACTGTTGCCGTGGTTGTAGTACACATCCCAGTTCCAGTCGCCGAACGATCCGGTGACTCCGGTTTCCGCATTCCACTGCTGCTGGTCGCCGAGAGTGCGATACAGCCGGTTCGGGCTGCCATTGGCGGGCTCCCCGTCGACCTGGTTCCAGACATAGGACGGCACGCGGAGAAACGGTACGTTCCCCGCACCCGCCGGTGGCGGTGGCGGCGTGCTGCCGGTCTGTGGCGAGGTCGCAGGCACGGCCGGTAGGCAAAGCCGGCCCGTCGCCCCCGCGGTTCCGCATTCGATGCCCGATCCCAGCAGCGCCTGCGTGGCCGGAGTTATGTAGGGGTTGTTGGAGAAAATCGAATTGGGCCGGCCGCCCCCCGGACTAACTACCCACTGGATCCAGTCGGACGCGTTTTCGGCCTGCGCCCACGAGCCCTGCACGTACCAGTTGGCGCTTTCACCCAGGTCCACGTCGAAGCGCGTGAACACATCCTTCATCTCGATTTCGGAACGGAAGGTACCGTACTTGACGTACGCGCCGTCGCCACCCGATTCCACGGGAGGGGATCCTGTCGCGGTGCCATGCACCAAGGGGACCAGGTTGCCAGCCGCGTCGAAGGTGGTGTTGTTGAACGCGCAGCTCGCGCCGCACACGACGTTGCCCGCCAGGGGGCCGCTGTTGTACACGCGTGAATTGGGAGTGTTCCTGAACGGGTTGGCAACCGAACCGCTGCCGGTCAAGAGCCAGGCCTGCCCATCTTCGCCATAAGGGCGTTCGCTGATGGGGATCTTGTCCTGGTGACGGAAGCGTGCGGCCACTTCGAAATGGCCGCGGTCGGAAAACAGATCCGTGCCCCAGGCCGCGCCGACCTGATACTGGTCGCCGTCGCTGTACTTCGACATGCCGTAGTCGGCCTTCAATGACAGGCCGGTGAACTCCTTGTCCAGCACGTAGTTGACTACGCCGGCGACGGCGTCCGAGCCATAAATCGCCGAAGCGCCGCCGGTCACGATGTCGACCCGCTGCACCAGCATCTGCGGCAGCACGTCGATATTGACCGAGCCGTCCTGGTTGTTCGGCGCGATACGATGGCCGTTCAACAGCA
>JAMQPK010000030.1 GCA_023717525.1 Vicinamibacterales bacterium
CCGTCAACCGCTTGTCGTAGTCGGTCGGCATCAAGGTATGCGTCTCGTACACAACCTTCACCTTCGCGCGATCGAACATGTGCAGCTGATTGTCGGTGCCCATGATCTGGAGCGAGTAACTATCCTCGTTCTTCAACACGCCCGTCACTACCTTGCCATCGCTGGTGGTGACGCGGACGGGTTGATACGTCGTGTTCGGGATCAGGATGCGCGGTATCGCGCCGCCGTCGCCAAAGACTTTGTGCATCGGCTTGGTCAGCGCATCGACGATGGACGCCGTCTTTCGCGTGCCGGCCAGGTTGGTCAAGTCGGGTCCGACGAGGCCGCCTTTCGCCTTCACCACGTGACAGTTTCCGCACGCAGCCTTGCCCCAGAAGACCGCCTCGCCCGACGCGACATCTCCAGGCGCCGGCGCATCGAAGGCAGTGCCGCGAAGTCCCCGAATGTAGGCCGCAACCTTCCAGATGTCGTCGTCGCTCAGTTGCCCGCCGAACGGCGGCATCTGCGTGGCGGGAATGCCGCCCTTGATCGCATCGAAGATCTGCGTGTCGGTGCCCTGTGCGTACCGCCGGGCCGGCGCACCCAGCGCGGGGCCCATCTCGCCCGCTGCACCGTCGGGTCCATGACAGGTCGTGCACGTCTGGTTGTAGATCTCGCGGCCCTGATCGAGCGCCTGCGAATTGCCCGCGAACGGATTCGCAGGGCCTGCAGCGCCACCACCTCGTCCGCCGGCGCCGCCACCTCGCTGGGCTGTCAGCGTAAGGCCTGTGGCCAGACAGAACGTGGCAAGGGTCAGGAGGATTCGCTTCATTGCGGAAGTCCAAATGCGACGACGTTCGTGCCAGACGAAATCGCGATGTACTGCTGGCCGTCGATCGCATAGCTGATAGGCGACGAAGTAATCAAGTCGCCCGTGTTGAAATGCCACAGCGACTTGCCAGTGCGCGCGTCGAGCACCGTCACCTGGCCCTTGTGCTCGCCCGCAACGACAAGACCGCCAGCCGTCGAAAGGACGCCCGGCCCATAGTGGAACGAACTGACCTGCTGGTAATCCCAGATCTTCTTTCCCGTCGTCGCGTCGAGCGCGCGCACGAACAACTGCCACGCTTCCTCCGGCTTGGGGCTTTCGAGATAGCCGCCTCCGGCGCCAGGCCGGTTCGTCGTTCGCAACACCAGTCCGCAACCCTCTTGAGCGACAAGAAAGAAGTAATTTAGATCGGGGTTGTACGCCGGTGAGGGCCAGTTGGTTGCGCCGGCCGTCGACGGACACGTGTGCGAGCCTTCAACGGTCGGCTCGTGCCCGGGCGTCAGGATTGGCCGCCCTTCGGGGCTCAGCCCACTTGCCCAGTTCACTCGGCTGACGAACTGTGTCCCCTGAAGGAACCTGCCATTGGTGCGATCGAGGATGTAGTAGTAGCCGTTGCGATTCGCCTGCACGAGCAGTTTGCGCGGCTGCCCGCGGAAGGCCGCGTCGATCAGCACGGGCATTTCCAGCGAATCCCAGTCGTGCACGTCGTGCGGCGTATTCTGGAAATGCCACTTGATCTTCCCGGTATCGACGTCGATGGCAACGATGCTGTCGGTGTAGAGGTTGTCGCCTTCGCGAACCTCGCCAGCCCATTGCGACCCTGGCTGACCGGTGCCGTAGAAAATCACGTTCTGCTCGGGGTCGTAGCTGCCGCTGACCCAGATCGGGCCGCCGCCGAGCTTGAATGAATCGCCGGCCCACGTGTCGCTGCCGGGATCGCCGGCTTTCTGCGGAACCGCATTCCAGGTCCACAGATGCTTGCCGGTCTCTACGTCGTACGCCTGAATAAAACCGCTCGGCTGATTGCCGCTGACGATGACCCTGCCTTTGGCCACGAGCGGAGCCTGACCCGCGAGCCGCCACGGCGCTGCCACTTTTGTTTCCCACACGGTGTGACCGGTGCGTGCGTCGATCGCCACCAGCACGCCGTCAGCGCCCGTGACAAACAGCTTGTTGTTGTGAATAGCCGTGCCACGCTGGGCGCCACGCGTGATTGGAGGGCGCTGATACTGCCACACCATGTTGCCGCTGCGTGCGTCGACGGCGTCGATACGGTTGAACTGCGATACGTACATGACGCCGCGATAGACGATCGGCACAGCCTGAATCGCTTCCTGCTGGTTCATGTGGTACACCCACTTGGCCTGCAGGCTCGCGGCGTTGGCCGCCGTAATTTGCTTCAGCGGCGAATGGCGATGCGAATCGTAGCTGCCCGAGTAGTGCACCCAGTCGGCCGGGTCCGGCTTCAGAAGTTCCTGATCGGTGACCTGCGCAAACCCAATCGCGGCGCCGCCAAGAACGAGCGCAAAGCACGCGAGGCGTTTCATGTCTATTTCTTTCCGGGAAGCTTCATGAACTGATCCGGTGTCAGCGCTTTCGGCGTGAAACGCGCCTGTCGCAGGGCGCCGTGGAAGTAGTTCACGCGATTAATGCGCGTGCCGACCGATGCAGCGCCTTCGCCCTGTGGCTTGAACGCAACTTCGGCCTCGCCCTGCAGCTCGCCGTTCACGTAGCTTCGGAACATTTTTCCGTCGAAGGTTTGCGCCACGTGGTACCACTGCCCGATGGGGTGCAGCTTGTCCTTGAACATCAACGCCTTGTTGTAGCCGGCGCCGTTCACGAACGCGTCGAGGAACCACTGCGTGCCGTCGACCACGCGAAGCTCGAACAGGAATCGCGCGTTGGAGTCCTGCCCAGTCTTCGCGTGTTCGGCACCGGCCAGAAGCCCGGTCTTCACATCGCGCTCCGCAAGGTGAAACCACCGTTGCTCGACGGCTCCGCCATCGGGCCTGAAGAACGCCTCGAAGGTGAACGTCTCGGCGCCGGCGAGCGGATGCTTTTCAATCCAGATCGCATCGTCGACACCATCGAACTCCACAGCCTTGCCGAGAGGCGTGTCGATGATCTTCGGATTCCCTTCAACCTTTGTTTCGATGCCGCCGATCTTGTCGAGACGATCGAAGGTCCAGGTCAGCTGGCGGGGAGCGTTCTGTGCGGCGATGACGGCCGGCACAGCAGCCGCACATGCGAGCGTGGCAATGATGAACTGCTTGCGGATCATCCTCTTATACTCTCCTGCGAAATCTGCTGAACGCGGGAAATGTAACACGATCCATACAATTGAGAGGGTTCAAATTATTGGATGCGATCCTGCAAATCCCCGATTGTTCTGTGCTCCACGTTTGCTTATGCTATGCATACCGTAACAATCGCCCATATTCGGAGGTTGCCCTTATGCAGCTCAGGTTCGGACGGATCCTGCTTTTTCTCGCGCTGGTGTGCGCGCTGATCCCGACGCTCGCGTTCGCGCAAGCCCAGATTGTTGGCCAGGTGAGAGACGAATCCGGCGGTGTGCTGCCGGGCGTCACCGTCGAGGCAGCCAGTCCGGCCATTATTGAAAAGGTCCGCACGGCGATGACCGACGATCAGGGCCGTTTCCGTATCGAAGCGCTGCGACCTGGCGTCTACAAGCTGACATTTACTCTGGTCGGCTTCAGCACGGTCGTCCGCGACGGCATCGATGTGCCGTCTGCCGTCGTCGTCACGGTCAATGCCGACCTGAAGGTCGGGGCGCTCGAAGAGACGGTGACGGTGTCTGGCGATGCGCCGCAAGTCGACGTCACGCAGGCGTCGCGCACGCAAGTCATCACGCGCGACATCATCGATACGCTGCCGATCTCTCGCAACGTCATGTCGATTGGTGTGTTGTCGCCTGGCGTCCGTCAGGGCACACCCGACATCGGCGGCTCGCGCATGACCGAACAAGTGAACCTGCGGGCCCACGGCCTTGGCGGCAACGACGCCGAGCAGCTGGTCGAAGGCATGTCGATTCAGAGTCTCGAAGGCGCTTCACAGGCGTACTTCGACGACATGCTGCAGTCGGAAATCACGATCATGACAAGCGCGATTCCGGCCGACACCTCCGGCGGCGGCATCCGCATGAACAGCGTGCTGAAGGACGGCGGCAACACCTGGAGCGGCGCGACCTTCCTGGGCTTCAGCAGCGGCGAGTGGCAGGCCAACAACACCGACGACGAGTTGAGAGCGGCGCCGCGCAGCATCGCGAGCGGCAATGCCATCAAGCACATCCACATGTTCACCGGATCGCTCGGCGGCCCGATCATGAAAGACAAGATGTGGATGATCCTGACGGCGCGGCATCAGTCGTCCGACGAGATCATCGCAGACACGCCTGTGCAAATCACCGCGCCGGACGGAGAGGTCATCAACTCCTACCTGGACACGTATGTGCGGGGTCCGTCACTGAGGCTCACGTACCAGCTGAACCAGAAGAACAAGGTGGCCAGCTTTGTTCAAAGGTGGTGGAAGCGGAAGGGCAAGGACTTTGCCGGTGGTGGCCAGGATCCGCGCGCGTCACAGATGCGCGATCCTAGACACGCACATCATACGGTCGGCAACGTGCGATGGACGTCGCCGATGACCAACAAGCTGCTGTTCGAAGCAGGCTATTCCTGGACACTGTTCGACTGGCTGGGAGAGCCAATGGCCGGCATTCAGAAAGAGCGTGATTCGCCCGAGTGGTACACACAAACGCGAAAGACCGACACTCAGCGGCAGATCCACCCGCAGTGTGCATACGCCACGGGCTGCACGATCTGGGGCTCGAACCAGATTCAGCGTCAGGACAACACACGGCATGTGTTTCAGGCCACTGCGTCCTACGTGACCGGATCGCACAACGTCAAGATTGGCTACAACCACGAGATCGGCCCCGATGGCCGTATGGGGAATACGCACAACGGCGACCTGTACCAGAACTACGTTGCCGGACGACCGAGCACCGTCACGGTGTGGAATACGCCGCTCGAGGCGCCGGGCATCGTCGATTACGATGCGGGGCTCTACCTGCAGGACTCGTGGACGATCAAGAGGCTGACGATAAATCCCGGGATTCGTGCGGAATTCTTCAGTGCTGGAATGCGAGAGGCCAGCTCGCCAGCCGGCCGGTTCGTTCCGGCGCGGTTCTTTCCCGAACAGCGGGGACTGATTAAATGGGGACCCGATTGGGCGCCCCGCCTCGCAGCCGTCTACGATCTGTTTGGCAATGGCAGGACCGCGCTCAAGACCAACTACAGCAGGTACTACAGGCAGTACGACGCCGACCCCGCGACGGCATATTCGCCGATCGGGCTCGTCAGCGAAAACCGCAACTGGTTTGATTGCCTGCTGAACGCGGCCGGCACCGCCTGTTCTGGCGCAGCCGCCGCCACGAACAACGACGGCATCGTGCAGGACATCGAGATCGGGCCGAGCCCGGCAGGCGGCTCATTCGGCAAAGTCTCCAGCAACATCAAAGGCGATCTCGAGCGGCAGTACAACTGGGAGTTCACCGCCGGCGTGCAGCATCAACTGATGCCCCGTCTCGCCGTGGGTGCCATGCTCTACAAGCGCCAAATCAAGAACATCCAGTACACCGATCGCAGCTTCATCTCGACGGAAGACTACACAGCGTTCCAGACAGCCATGCCGGCCGATGTTCTGCGCGATCCCGATGTGGCGGCGGTTATCGATCCGAACGCGCTGATCACGGTGTACAACCTGAACGCCGCCAAGAACTCAGTCTACGGCGTGAACCTGATCGACCAGAGCAGCAACCAGAATCTCTCGCTCTACACGGGCTCAGAGGTCTCCTTCTCGGCGAGACTGGCAGGGGGCGCCCTTCTGTTCGGCAGCTGGACGGCGGAGAAGAACGTCTCCGTGTTCTGCGAGTCCAACGACAACCCCAACGGCCCGACCACCGCCGATCTCTATCAGGGACGCCTGGTCGCACAGGGCGGCCGTTTCTGCGATCAGCGTAAGTTCGGCGTCCCGTTCACGCACGAGTTCAAGCTTGCTGGAAACTACGGACTGCCGGGCGGCGTCGACTTCGGTGCGGTCGTGCAAAGCTTCGGCGGCCTCGAACGCGTGATCACTTGGCAACCAGCGGCCACGTTATATCCAAACGGCCAGCGGACGCAGGCGCAGACGATCATCCTGAACGAGCCGGGCTCGCTCTACGGCGAGCGCTGGAATCAGGTGGACATCAACTTCAAGAAGAACCTCCGGTACGGAAACAAGATGCACACGTTCCAGATCGACTTCTTCAACGTGTTCAACAACAACGCGATTCGCACGATGACCGACACGGTCGGCGCGTCGCTTGGGCAGGTGACGGCGATTCTGCCGGGGCGGTTCCCGAGGATTGGATACCAGTTCAAATTCTGATCACGAAGGCACGAAAAAGACGAAAGGGCGAGCGCAAAAGTATCGCGCCCGCCCTTTGTTTTCTGCGTACGTCTGAACTTCCTGACTTACTTTCCAGTTTCTACCTTCTAGTTACTGGTTCGGGTACCGCCGCTCCGTCCTTGCGCGGATCAGACGCGCCGTAGTTCACGCCGGTTGTCAGATTCCGCATGACGGCCTGACCGCCGCCAACCGAGGTCGTAAAGTCGCCGGCGACTTCGACCTCGTGGCCTCTCGCTGAGAGTCCCGCTCTGACGGACTCCGGAACTCTCCGCTCGACCATCACGTCGCGTCCGTCGAACGTCAGCTTCGTGAAGCGCGGGGCTTCCAGCGCCTCCTGAATGTTCATCCTGTGATCGACGACGTTCGACACGAACTGCGCGTGCGCCTGCGACTGATTCCATCCGCCCATAATCCCGAATGCGATACGGACGTCCGCCTTATGCATGAATGCCGGAATGATCGTGTGCAACGGGCGCTTCCGCGACGCGAGCACATTCGGATGCGCCGCATCGAGCGTGAACAACGCACCGCGATTCTGAAGGGGGAACCCGGTGCCTTCCGGCACGAGGCCGGAGCCGAAGCTGGCGAAATTGCTCTGGATGAACGACACCATATGGCCGTCGCCGTCGACCACGCTGAGATACGCCGTGTCGCCGGCATGGGCAGGCAGCTCGGCCGGCGATATAGCGGCGCTCGAGGTTGAACGGTCGATCGAACGCGCCCGGCCTCGCGCGAAAGCCTTTGCGAGCATCGCGTCGACCGGAACGTCGGCGAAACGCGGATCCGCGACATAACGCTGCATGTCGGCGTACGCCACCTTCTTCGCCTCAATCATTGCGTGCAGCGCCTCGACGGAGTTGTGGCCCGCCTCGGCAAGCGGGAACTGCTCGAGGATGTTCAGCATCATCAAGGCTGCGATGCCGGCCCCGTTGGGTGGAATCTCGAGCACGTCCCACCCTCGATACGTCGTCGAGATCGGCTGAACCCACTCGGCCTTGAACTCCGAGAGGTCGGCATCAACCATTGCGCCGCCGCGCCTGGCAATGCAGTCCACTAGACGGCGAGCAACCTCACCTTCATAGAAGCCGTCGCGGCCGTCAGCGGCGATACGACGGTAGCTGGCGGCGAGATCGCGGTTCTGGAAGATCTCGCCGAGTTGAACGGCGCGCCCGGAGGGAAGAAAGGTGCTCGCCGCAGGAGCATCCTCGCGAAGAAACGCCTCTCGGTTGCTCCACTCTTGTGCGGTGATTTCCGCGACTGGAAAACCTTCCTCGGCCATCTGAATTGCGGCGGCGAGCACGTCGGCAAACGACTTGCGACCGAAGCGCTCGAGCAGCAGGGCCCAGCCGGCGACCGCCCCGGGCACGGTGACCGAGTGCACGCCGCTCTGCGGCATGCTGTCGAGGTTGCGGGATTTCAGAAATCTGGGGGTCAGACCAGCCGGCGCCCACCCGCTCGCGTTGATCCCCTGAGGAGTGCCGTCGCGTTCCCAGATGATGGCGAACAGATCGCCGCCGATCCCGCACATCATCGGACAGACCAGGCCCATGACGGCGTTGGCCGCAATCGCGGCGTCGACGGCATGACCGCCGTCCGCCAGAATCATCGCGCCAGCCTGCGAGGCCAGCGGGTGCTCGCTCGCGACGATGCCGTGCTTCGATACGACCATCGAACGCGCATGAGTGCGACTAATCATTGAAGATGGTCACATTGCCGCATTGGAAAATTGTTGAGGGATCGTAGATGGAACATTGGAACATTCCAATGTGTCAATGCTCCAATGTTCCAATCTTCAATGCTTATCTACACGGTGCCCATACTACTGAGCCGCCCGTCCCAGCCATCGGGCAGTCCTTGGCGGCCGATCCCATCGCCTTGATGAACGCCGCCATCGGCACCGACTTGCCATGCACGGGCGCGATCGTCGCCACATCGAGGTTCAGCATCCGCATCTCGTGATACAGCGCCGTCATCGACGGGGTCGGCGCGGCCGGCGGCGGCTCGTGCGTGTCGAACAGATTCGCCTGCATCAGGATCTTCTCAGCGGGCAGATACGCCATCGCCATGCCTTCGGCGTGCCGCAGCGGCTGCACGTAGAACACGTTCATGATGCGCGAGCCATCCGTGATCACGTAGTTCTCGTTGAAGCTTTCGTAGTTGTAGCCCTCTGCCACTTCGGTCGGCGGCCACAGCGTGACCATGTCGGGATCCACCGTGCGTGCGCGATAGTTCAGAACATCGTGGTTCAGGAAATTGATGTTCCTCCGCTGCGTCACGATCGTGGCGCCGATGTGAAGATACGTGCGGATGCCGCCGATGTGATCGAAGTGCTGATGCGAGCTGACGAGATAGCGAATGGGCTTGCCGGGTGCCAGCTTCGTGATCTGCTCGATGACGGCGAGGCTCCGCGCCTCGTTCGTCGGCGCTTCGAACACCGTCACGAAGTTTCTGAACTCGACCGCAATACTGTTCGCCGGCCCGCCGCCGAGCAGGTAGACACCGTCGGCCATCTTGTCGACCGTCACCTGGGGCGCTCCGGCCTGAGCCTGACGCACGGATTCGGGAACCGGCACGGGATCGTTGCAGACATTCGGCTGCACTTTTTCGAACGTTCCGCCGAAGGCGTTGTGACCGGCGCTCACGTTGTCGAACCCGAAATTGTCGTCCCAGCCCTGATGCGAGTGCCACGCGGTCGGCCACTTGACGTCGCCGAATGTCTGTTGATTGGTCGATTCGTGCTCGTAGTTGAAGTCACCGAGCGCGGGTTCGGCAACCATCGTGTGAATGCGCTGGATCTGATTCTGCTTGTTAATCGTCGCGTCGATGCGATGCTTCCCCATCGTGATCGACACGACGTGCATCCTCTCGGGAATCGTCGTCGGACCGTCGCGGCCCATTTCCCCCAGTTCCCACCGCCAGATCGCCTTCGGGTTCGCGCCAGGAAGCCTTGCAGCCTTGATGAAACCGTGTGGGTTCATCCAGATCTCGAGTTGGCTGCGCTCGACGTCCTCGGGCGACATCGGTACAGGCGCCGCGCCTGCGCCATCCATGTGCCAGCCGTAGTTTCCGTTGACGACGAACGTCTGATGGAGATTCTTCTGGACCGGCGTACCATCCTGCCATCCCAGTCCGTACTTCCAGGACGCCGGATTCAGCCCAGGCTTCCGATCGAACTCCTCCTTGATCGTCCGCGTCTCGAAGTTGATCGTGCGCGTGTAGTTCGCCATCGAGTCGATGCGCGGCCAATCGATATTCACGCCGGACTCGAACGCCTGACCCACCGCTCCGCTATACCCCGTGCCTGAGAATGTGATGCACTTCAGGTTCGCTTCCCCGATCTCCCTGGCCGCGGCAGCCAGCAGCGGCGCGGGGTCCACGTAGCCAGTTGGCAATTGCTGCGCAAGAATCGCACTGCACGCCAACAGGACGAACAATAGTCCGAGCACTTTTCTCGTCATCGCACCCTCCGCACCCCGCACCTCTCGCACCTCTCGCACCCGTTCTACCCTTCAGCGGACACGGCGGCGATAATCGCCTTGATGTATCCGATCGCGAACGCGAAGCCCTGCATCCCGCCCTCGTCACCGTCGACGTGCGGCACGTGGTCCGGCATCAGCACGCCGTCGTAGCCGACCTCTTTGTAGACGCGCGCCGCTTTCAGCATGTCGACGCTGCCGTTGTCGATGAATGTCTCGCGGAAATTTCCGAGGCCGCCTTCGATATTCCTGAAGTGCACGCTGAAGATCTTCTTGCGCGATCCGAAGTAGCGGATGACGTCGTAGATCTGTTCGCCAGGCTTCTCGAGCTGCTCGGACACGGTTCCCTGACAGAAGTTCAGGCCGTGGTATGGGTTTTCCTTGATTGACAGGAATTTCTTCAAACCATCTGGCGAAGCGAGCACCGCGTCGACGCCCCGGTAGCCCTTCGGCAAGCCAGGATCCTGCGGATGGCAGCCCATCCGGACTTTGTATTCTGCCGCAACTGGCACGACGCGCTCGAGGAAGTAGGTGATCCGCTCCCAGTAGGTATCGGCGTCAACCCGGCCCGCAATCGTCGGCGTGTCTTTGTTCTTGTCCTTCGCCAGCACAAACTCGCTGTACTGCGAGGGCCCTCGTCCTTTCACCGTGCCCGAACGCGGAATGCCGACGATGGTGAAGTTGTACTTCGTCTGAAAAATACCTGCCTTCGCCATGTTGCGAATCTGCTGGCAGATATCGTCGATGTTCCGGTCGCGCTCGGGGCTCTGCCCCAGGAAGATCGCCGGCATCTGCGCGCCCGTGATGGGCGCCGACGTCATCGTGATTGGCACCATGTCAAGCGAGATGCCGTACGACTCGACGCGCTCGCGCAACTTCGTCAGTGATTCGACCGACCACTTCTCGTCCATCTTGGCCGACGGCAGGTTGCTGCAGATGTTGTTGCAACCGAAGGCGGCCATCGCCTTCAGAATGGCGTCCGAGTCGCCATGCTGCGTGCCGACCTTGAACTTCACTTTCGAAGCTGTTGCCGACCCGGCAGTGCTGGGTGTTCTGGCCACTTGCGCTTCGACGAGCGCCTCGGTGAGGGCGCCAACCGTCATGCCGGTACCGGTGAGGCGGACAAATTCACGGCGATCCATAGGGCCTCCGCAATGAAATGGGTGAACCAGGGCCTAGAGTGTAATTCAGGCGTCAGGGCGACGCCATGAATCCTAGGAGCATGCCGCCGGCGACGGTAACGACCGCAAGGATGGCTGTGAGCACAGCCAGGATTCCGATAAACATCCAGAAGCGGCGCTCGGCCTCGAGTGCCGCTTCGAGTTGAGCCTGATGGCCCTGCGCCACGAACGTCCCGATCCGCCTGGCGTACTTGTGCAGGCGGAGAGAGGGCACCAGCCACGCGATCACCATAAGGGGGTAGACCACGAGCATCGCCAGCGGCAAGCCGTGCCCCGCTCGCTCCTGACCGATCCCGGCCCACGAGGCGAGGCCGAAAAGCGTGATGAGCAGCGCCACGACGAGCCCGAAGACGCTAAGGAACGAGACCCAGGGCCGCGTCCGGCGAAGGATGTGAATGACGCCGGCGTTGTCATCGCTCATCAATTCGTCGTCAGTCGATGAGCGCGCGATCCTTCGTCTCCAGCACCCATGGCATCACGAGCAGGCCGGCAAGCGGCACGAACCCCACATAAAACAACACCTGCAGCGCGCCACCGAGCGCGCCGGCGCCGCGCGCGGCGACCGAACCGACGATGAACGGGCCGATCGCGGCGATGAGGCGGCCTGAGTTGTAGCAAAAACCAGCGCCCGTCCCTCGCAAGCGCGTGGGATACAACTCCGGCAGGTAGTACGTAAACGCGCCAAAGACGCCGAACACGCTGAGGCCGATCGGGAAATACATGTAGAGACGCGTGTGCGGATCCATTGGAAGGCCGAACGCCGCCAGCACCGCAAGACCCGAGGCGAGGAAGTAGATCGTGAACATGACGCGCCGGCCGAGCATCTTCGACGCCGGCACGGTCAACAGCGTCCCGATAAGGCCGCCGATATTGAACCAGTTGCCCGCCGTCGCTTTCCACGTCTCGGCAAGGTGTGTGGCCGCCTCGCGATCCAGCCCTGCGGACGCCTGCGACGCCAGCCCCGTGGCGACCACGGGCAGAAACGCATTGCAGCTCCACCACGTGATCAACGCAACCAGCGCCATCAAGAATCCGCTGAAGGTGATCATGCGATATTCCGGTGTAAAGATCTCTCGAAGGCGCGGCGGCGCCGCCTTGCTCGCCACACTCTCCCAACGCTCAGGTTCCTTCACGAACAGTCGAACAAGGAACGCGACAAGAGCTGGCAGCAGCCCGAAGAGGAACACGTAGCGCCACGCCACCTCTGGGCTCCCCTTGAAGTACACACCTTGAATCTGGAACGTGATGATGGTCGCCAGGAACAACCCGACCGGCGCGGCAGTGTAGAGCAGCGCGCCTGCCTCCACCCGCCGCTTTTCTGGCACCACTTCAGCGACCATCGCCGCTCCCGCGGCCCACTCTCCACCGATGCCAAGCGACGCAATGATGCGGAATACGACGAGCGTCGCCATGTTCGGCGCAAACGCGCATGCCGCGGTGCCGAGCGCGTACATCGCCATCGTGAGCAACAGTGTCTTCGTCCGGCCGATGCGATCGGCCACGCGCCCGAAGAGAATTCCGCCGATCGCCCATCCAATCAGGAGCAGCGACGTCAGCACACCGGTCCATCGGAGCGTCGCCTGTTGCGCAGCCGGCGTGCCGATCTGCAGGCCGAGCAGTGTCGGCACAGCGTTGGGCGCGACGTAGTTGAAAAGCAGGCTGTCGAAAATATCAAAGCCCCAGCCGAGCCATGCCGCAAAGAGCACGGTCCACTGATAGCCGTTCATGTCGAGCAATGTGCGTCCCCCGGCAGCGGCAACCGCTTTTCCGCGAGAACCGACTTCTCCCTCGATCACGCGTCCCCCTTCCAGCAAATCTCTTGAATGCGAGGGATTCTATCAGATGGAGTAACTTAGTGACGCATGACCAAGGGCCGGCTTGAAGCATTCACCGACGGCGTGATCGCAATCCTCATCACCATCATGGTGCTGGAGTTCCGGGCGCCGGAAGGGGACTCGTGGGATGCGCTGCGCCCGCTATTGCCCGTGGTCCTGACGTATCTTTTGAGCTTTGCGTTCCTCGGCATCTACTGGAACAACCATCACCACATGCTCTACGCTGCCGAGCGGATCAACGGCAAGATCATGCTGGCCAATCTTCATCTGCTGTTCTGGTTGTCGCTGATGCCGTTCGTCACCGGATGGATGGGACACAACCATTTCGCGCCGGTTCCAACCGCGCTGTACGGCATCGTCCAACTGCTATCGGCGATCTCGTACACAATCCTGCAGACGCTGCTGGTCGCCGAACAGGGGCCACACTCGCGGCTGGCGCGCGCGATGGGAAGCGATACGAAGGGAAAACTGTCGATGCTGCTGTGGGCGCTGGGTATCGGGATGGCGTTCGTGAATCAGTGGGTGTCCGACGCGCTCTACGTAACGGTTGCGCTGATGTGGCTGGTCCCCGATCGCCGAATCGAGCGGGCGATTCGCTGACCGCTCGCCTCTTCGTCAGTGCAGGACCGTCCGTTTCACCACTCCCCCATCCACGTCCGCCAGCGCATGCGACACGATGAACGCATTCGGATCGAGGCGTCGCACGATGGATTTCACTCTGCCAATCTCGAGCCTGGTGACGACACAGTAGAGGATCTCCTGCTCTGTATTCGTCAACCCGCCAGCGCCCTTGTAGACGGTCACACCGCGGTGCAGCGTTCCAGTGATGTCCTCCCGGATGGCATCGCTGTGGCTCGAGACGATCGTCATCGCGGTGTACTGCTCGACGCCGTGGATGACGAAGTCGAGCGTCCTCGCCGCCGCGAGATACGTCAGGATGGAGTAGAGCGCGGCCTGGACGCCGAGCAACGCCATCGCGACGAGGAACAGCACCGCATTGAAGGCGAGAATGACGTCGCCGACCTTCAGCACGCTGTTGCGTTTGCTGATCAACAACGCCGCGATTTCGGTGCCGTCGAGCACAGCGCCGCCGCGCATGGCAAGCCCGATGCCGGCGCCGATGAAGAACCCGCCGAAGACGGCGGTCAGTACCAGGTCTGGCGTGACATCGGGAAACGGCACGAGCGCCAGCGTGACGGCCAGCCCGGCAATGGCCAGCGAACTGCGGAACGCAAACGCGGGGCCGATCTGCCGGAAGCCGAGCGCGATGAAGGGAAGGTTGACGAGAGGCAGCCAGATCGAGAGCGATACGGGCGTCACTTTCGCGAGCAACATCGAGATTCCCGTGACGCCGCCGTCGATGAAATTGCTCGACAGCAGGAATCCCTTCAGCCCCATACCGGCTGCCGCAATCCCCAGGAGAATGAGCGCCGCGTTGCGGAGCTCGAGTAGCACTGTGGTGCGACGCCGGGTCAGAGAAGTGCCCTCATCCTCATTCTTCCTCCCGACTATCGACTCGAGACTATCGTCTCTGACTATCGCCTATCGCCTATCGACTATTGACTAAGACTTGGGCGTGCCCCCATACGCCTTCTCCCCTGCTTCTATCCTCGTCTTCAACCTGTTCTGCTCGAACGGCAACGGGCACGTTGAATACGGGTTGTACGCGCACGGCGGGTTCTGCGCCTGGTTGAAATCGATCGTCATCTTGCCGCTGACCGGCACTGGTGCGTAGAGAAACCGCGCAGCCGGATATGTTTCCTGGCCGCTCGTCAGATCGCGAAACACGAACCAGAATTCCTTGTCGCCGGCCTCGGCAATCGGCTCCATCTTCATTTCCTGGCCGTTCACCGTGAACGACACGATCCCTGGAACCGGCATCCTGTCGATGTCGCCGAGGATGTTCGGCACCTCCACGATTTTCGGCTTCGCGTAGGGCGTGTACATTCCTTCGACCTTGAACGAAGCGTTCACAGGGAACCAGCTCGTGCCGGTGAACTCTTTCCGCAGCTTGCTGTTCTTGTCGCGCAGGCGAATCGAGGGACGATCGCCGCTCTGGTGCACCCACAACTGCAGGTCGCCGAGGCTCAGCCGGTCAGGAGGACCCTCGCCATCCGATCTCAGCTGTCTGTCGGTTACCGGTTTGCCGTCCAGCATGAACGTGACGCCCGGCTCGGCTTTGACGAATACCTTGCCGCCCTTCAACTCGAACGTGCCGGCTTTGTCGGGAGCGCCGGCCGGCAGCACGATATCGTTCAGCGGGTTCGATCCGAATGTCGTGGCCGGTTGGACCAGGAAGAACAGCCCTGCGATCGTCAGCCAGCCCGTATCCGTTTTCAGCAGGGCCTCACGTTCCTGTTGAAACTTCAGAATCTCAGCATGATAGGGATCCGAGGGCGCCACGGCGGCGGGTTGCGACGCAGCCGGCGGGTCGGCCGCCGGGGCAGTTTCCCGGCACGCCACCATCAACCCGACGAGCCCCGCAGCCACGAATATCGACCGTTTCGTCATCCTCATGAACACCCTTTCAAGGCTATACTGCCCCTAATTCCCGGCTCTTACAACAGGAGGACCTATGGCGTTCGATCGAGATGTGTCGCGGCGCGCGTTTCTGGCCGGCGTCGCGGGCGCGATGGCGCTCCCGCGCATCGCGCTGGCTGCGGAATCGTCTGATGTACCGACGGTCGCCGGCAAGGTCGAAAAGCTCTACAAGATCCCTGGCCTCAAAGAGCCCAACGACATGCAGTTTACGGCTGACGGCTTGTGGATCCTCGATCAAGTGGACCCCAACAAAGCCCTTCTCGTGCAGCCTGGCGACGGGAAGATTTTGCGGGAGCTTCAGACCGAGTCGATTCACGGCAGCGGGATCACCTACGGGAACAGCGCGCTCTGGATTACTTCCACGAAGATGACCGATCCGAAGAATCCGCCGCGCACGCTCAAGGTCGATCCGAAGACGGGGAAGACACTGAACTCGTGGGTGACGCCGGGTTCCGGTTACTACGGAAACGTGAAGCCCGAAAATGGCTCGCCGTCGGGAGCGCACGGCATCAAGTGGGTCGACGGCAAGTACTGGATGGCGGTGCCTGCGGCCAGCAAGATTTTTCTGATGGAGCCGGAAACAGGGGCCATCATCCGCAGTATTCCCGGCCCTGGCACGACGCAGCGCACGCACGGGCTCGCCTGGGATAAGGGGATGCTCTGGTGCATCAACTCGGACGATCGCGCCATCTACAAGCTGGATCCCAAAGACGGCAAGGTCGTGTCGAAGGTTCAGTTGTCGAAAGAAGACCCCGCGCCGCACGGCCTCGACATGGACGCCAAAGGCGTGCTGTGGTACTGCGACGCCGGCTCGAGCTGGATTTGTAAGCTCGCCTAGGGCGAGCTCGCGCAACTTGCAACTGGGAACGGGGAACTGGAAAGTAAGTTTGGAACTTCCAGACTTACCTTCCAGTTTCCAGTTTCCAGTTTCTAGTTAGTGTGGGAACAACGGCAGCAGTGTCGTTCCCGCTGGAACGGGCGTTCGCGCCGTGTTCAGCACCATCGACTGAAACGTGTAGTACGCGACGACGCCCACCATATCGATCGTCCCCTGCTCGCCGAATCGCGCGATCGATCGCGCATACGTCGCGTCGCTGACGCTCTGATTCTTGAGCAGCTCGGTGCAGAAATCGTAGATCAGCTCTTCATCCCCCGACATGCCTGACGGGCGGCGTCCCTCGGCAACCGCCTTGGCGGTTTCCGGGCTCAATCCTTCCTTCAACGCGATTGGATGATGGACGAACCATTCGTACTGTTGCGTCCACTGACGCGCCGTAATGAGAATGATGAACTCGTTCAGCTTCATCGGCAGAACGGTGCGATAACGCAGGTAGTCGCCGAGCGCCATCGCGCGAAGCATCACTTCCGGGCTGCGGAAGAGCGGTACGAACGGTCCGAACACCTCCTGCTTCCTGTTCGCCCGGAAGGCCTCGGCAGCCTTCTTCTGTTCAGGAGTCTGTTTCTCTGCCGGAATCGGCGGCATGCGATCTTGAGCCATGCCGGGAACTGTACCCGCAATCAGAACCATCACCATCACCAACGCCGCGCACCACTTCATGCTGTCCCCTCCCTACCTTGGTCACTGACTATCGTCTATCGTCCATCGACTATCGACTAAGAAACCCCACCCACATCAGCGACCCGCCGCTGCCAGGTGCCATATCGTACCGCCGCACGAACTCGATCGTGCCTGCTGGACTCATTCGGAACACCGCCAGGTTCGGCGGCACGAGCGTGTCGGTCGTGCCTTGTCTCACAGTCACCGCGTTCTGGTTCGCCGCGACCAGCAGACGGCCAGCGTGGTCGATCGCGAAGGTGCGCGCATGCATGCCGTGCGTGTCGGCACGCTGAATCAACGCGGGCTCTCCCGTCTGCTGGTTGATCGAAAACACCGCAATCGAGTTCTCCCCGCCCTCGAAGATCGGCTTTCCGTCCACCATCTTTGTGCCGCTCGCGCGATTGGTCAGGTACACGAACCGGCCGCTCGGGTGCACATGAATCGCGCCTGCCTGTTGGGCTGGATGATGAATATTCGCCATGTCGGCAAGCGTGTCCTTCACGTACAACGGCTTGGGCTCGAGCCCGCCGCCGGCCACGTTCTTCTTGAAGACGGCGAGCTGACTCTGCACCTCGAGCGTGACGTAGACCCACGGTCCAGCAGGATGAAAATCGAGATGCCGAGCCTGGAAGCCGTAGCCGCCGTTCGGCGCAATCGACTGGCGGTTGGTGAGCACGCCGTTGTCGTAGCCAAACACCTTCACGGCGCCGGGATCTTCAGGCCTGCCTGGCGCCGGACCGTTGCCGCGCGTGACCAGAATCGCCATCGTGTTGGCGGGGTCCACGCGAACCTGGTGACCGTAGATGCCTCCATCGAGGGTGGCCGGCTGCCTGACTTCGGCGCCGAGCGTGCCGTCGGTCTTCAACTCGTGAACGCTGAGGCCGCTCGGATTGTTGTAGGCCACGAGCACGTGGGTCGCGTTCGCATCGACTGTCAGATGCACGGGGCGGTGGCGCAACGTGATGGGCTCGCCATGAGGCGTCAGCGCGCCCGTCGCCTGATCGATGCGAAACGCCGTCACGCCATGGCGATCGCCCTGCATCCCGTTGCTCCAGGCAACGTAGAAAAACTTCTTCGACGGATGCGGCCACACGTATTGCACAGCGAAGGGAACCGTGACGCTGCCGACCTTCGCGAGCGTGGCGTCTACGGGATTGACGCTGTACTGGATCAGCTCCGGTCCAACGGCGGCGTAGAACACCTCGTGCGCTGCCCTGACGTCTTGACCGGCCGCGAGGCCGCACAGCGCAATCGACAGAAGAACCAGCAGCGCAAGCCTGATGCGGATCATTCCCTTGTACTCCTATTGCAGGCCCAGCAGCGTCGCGGGATTCTGCTTCGTCATCAGATCGAGCTCGCGATCGGTGAATCCCTTCTTTCGGAGCGCTTCGAGATAGGTCGCATAGCCCGGAACAGGCAGCGGCTTGCCGACTTCTCCGAGATCCGACGACAGAATGGCGTGCTCGACGCCAAGCTGCCGAATCTGCTCCGTGAACCTGTCGATTCGTGCCTGCGATCCGGCCGGCTCGAGCGTGCCTCCGCAGAACTCGACGAACACACCCAGTTGCGCCGCCTGCTTCGCCTGCTCGATCGTCAATGACGTCGGCGACGCCATCCCGTGGGTCGCGACCATGTGTCGCACGCCCAGACGCTTCCCCTCTTCAAACATCAGCAGGGCTTCCTGTGCCGACACGTGACCGCTCGCCAGCACCAGATCATGCTTGGCAATGACGGCGATCACCGCCTTGGTCTCGGGAAGAAGCTGGCCATTCTGCGAGACGCGGACAAACGGCACGTTCGGTCTTGCTCGAACCTGATTTTCGGCATCGAACGTCGACATCCACACGACGCGACCCCAGTGCCCGCTGACCTGCACCATGTGCTCGACCGCGTTCGCATTCATCCCGCCAACCGGCAAATTCAGATCGATCCCGCCAAACACTTCGAGCCCCGGAGCAACCTTGCGCGCCAGAAATGCGAGACCTGCCGTCGGATCGAAATGGTTCTTCAACACAATTCCGCGCATGCCGGCACTCCTGGCTGCAATCGCGGCATCCAGGCCGTCGATCGTCCGGCGCATGCTGTCGGGATCCGAGTGAACGTGGATGTCGACCGTACCCCTTAAGTCGCGAGCCACATTGGGTCCACTCGCTTCGGGAATCTCGGCGCCTCGCTGTCCGACGGCAATGGCAACGGCGACCGCAACACCCGCCGCGGTTAGCGCAACCTTCATCTGTCCTCCTTCATGCGGGGCCACAGGATGTGCGGAGGTATGGGAATTCGATCCTTCGCGGTTTTCCATCCTGCGTGCCTTCAATCCAGGCGAGAAGCGCGCGGCCTTTTCGCTCGTAGCCGATGCGCTGCGGGAAATCGTGCTTCGGATTCTCGAACACGATCAGCGTCGTTCCGGCTTCGATCAAATGGAACACGGCGGCTGGTTGATCCGATGGGCGAGCTTCGAAGACGACCCGGCCAGCGGTTTCGCGGATGAGCATCATTTCGTACTCCACCAGCGCGCCGCCCCTGATGGTTCGCGCGACACCCAGAATCGAAGCACCCTTCGGCGCCATCCAGTGCTCTTCAATGTCGCGTCCCGGGGTCGACAGGACCCAGCAACCCTGAAGCCAGGCAAGCCGCTCGATGCTGGAGGGTGGCTGCGCCACGACGGGGCCGGCCCCGATCCCACACAACAAAGTCATCAGCATCAACAGGTTCCGGCCGCGTGAACCGAACGGCGGCCAACATTCGTCAAAATTCATGTATGAGTACCATCAAACGTCTGCTTTGCGCCGTGCGTGGACACGAGAAATATCTTCACTTCGAGAAGAACCGCATCTCCCTGCAATGCATTGCGTGCGGTCACGAGTCGCCTGGCTGGTCCGTTGGCAGGCGAAAGACCGCGTCGTTCATGGCGCCAGCTCCACGGTAACGACCGCGGCGTCGCGTAGTGTGTTGGTGACGAGGCAGCCGCGCTCGGCCAACGTAATCAGTTTGCGCAGCAAGTCACGGTCCTCGTGCTGGGCACTTACGCGCATATGCAGCGATTCGAAGCGCTCCGGCACACCACCCACAGTTCCGGTAACCGTAACCTTCACTCCGGAGAGGGCTGCATCGCGCGTGCGGGCTGCGGCCAGCAACGTGCTCATGAAACAGCCGCCCAGCGACAGCAGGAGAAGCTCGCCGCCAAGCGGCCCTCGATCGTCGCCGCCTTTATCGGCCGGCCTGTCGATGAGGACGCTGTGCGTTCGGGCAGCTCCCTTGCTCGTCGACGCGCCCACCTGGTCGACTTCCACCATCATCGTCCGTGCCATCACGTCTCTCCATCACGGGCGAAGTGTTCGCGCCGTCACTTGAAAACATTGCCGTCCGGTGCCGTGCGACCAGAACCCCGCGGCGCCGTCGGAGGGCCGCTCGAAGACGGCGCACAACTCGTAGACCTTCTCGCCCTTCGGGCTGTATTCATATTGCTGCCCAGTGGCGGGATCTCGAGCGGGGATCCCCATCCCTGGTTCCTGCGACAGCGCATCGATCGACACCGGCAGGCTCGGATGACGGAGCCCATACACGTTGATCGCACTCTGAATTCTCTGCAAGTCGGACAACCGGCGTTGATCCATTTTCCGAACGCGCTCTTCGCCCGGCGATCCAATCATGTAGAGGCCACCCACGACAACAGCCATAACGGCGATGACGATAAGACTAGTGAAGATCGATCTCTTCACGTTTCAGATCCGTCAGGTAGTAACCAAACATCGATCCAGCAATGGCACCGACGACCGCCGCCTTCAACGCGAAGCGCACGCCAAGCTCTCCACCGAGGAAGCTGTAGATCACCATCGTCAGATCGCCGATCAGCACGCCTGCCGACACAAACAGCGTCAAGTACGTCAACCATTTCCTGACTTTCGAGTTGCGCTTGTTCGGATCCTGGCGGACGGCCCTGCCGAGCAGACGTGACATGAACAGGAACACGGGGAACGAGACGATGAGCGAAGCCACTGCCCATCGAATGCTCGCGCGCGAGTAGTCGTCGCCAAATTCCTGCTGCATCGCCGGATCTGGAAACGCGCGGTTGATCATCTCGAACAAGAGCGAGCCGACGTTGTATGCGCTGACGTACAGCGTGCAGAACAGCACGAGGTACATGAACGCCTCGCGTGCCGAAAGATACGGTTTCGGACGGGGAACGGGAATCGGGAAATCGACGTCGGCGAAACCGGCCAGCGCGCTGCGAACCTGCTCCACGGTCCAGCCCGCACTTCGAAGCGCCTCGTCTACTTTGGCGCGCGGTACGCCCCGCGCAAGCGCGTCCCTGACGAAATTCAACAGTTCATCGCTGCTCGACATAGTGTGCCAGCCCCCGCGCGATCGCTTCCTTCCACGCCGGCGAATCGATCACCGCGTTCAAGGGTCTCGGTGCAGGCGGGTTCGGCGCCTCTGGCTGAACATCTGCCTGGTACCATGCGACGTCGTGCCAGGCACCGAGCTTGAAGCCGATGCGACGATACACGCCTATCACCTTGAAGCCAAGCGCTTCATGCAGCGCAACGCTGGCTGGGTTGGGCATCGTGATACCGGCGCACGCCTTGAAGTAGCCCTGCTGCCGCAGAACCGCGAACAGGGCCGTGTACAACGCGCGGCCCACGCCGCGCCGGCGATGCGCTTCGCTCACGTAAACGGCCGTGTCGACCGCCCAGCCGTAGGCGGCACGTTCGCGATGGCGGCCTGCGTAGGCGTAGCCGGCAACGGTCTCGCTATCCTCGAGCACCAGCCAGGGCCATCGTTCGGTCACGCTCTCGATCCGGCGCGCAATCTCCTCAGCGGAGGGCGCGAGCGTTTCGAACGACACCTGGGAGGCCTCGCAGTACGGCGCGTAGATGGATGCGATAGCACCGGCGTCACGCTCGCCGGCGAGGCGGATGCCGGCACTCATGCCCGAGTGGCAATGCCGGAATAGGTGTAGGTCATGGGCCTTGGTCCGGGAATGTACCGCTTCTCAAGAGAGGCGATCGAAAAACCCGCAGAGCGAATCAGGTCGTCCGTCTTGCGATTCAAATGACACCCTCCGGCGAGCCGGCGCCACAGCGGAGTGAGGCGATTCTGCCACGATTGCACTCTGACGTCCGGGGAAAGTCCATGTTCGATGAAGATCAACCGTCCGCCGGGTTTCAGGACGCGCCGCATCTCTCCGAGTGCAGCTACAGGGTTCTGAATCGAGCAGAGCGACCATGTGACGACCGCAGTGTCGACACTCTGATCGTCGAGCGGAATCCGATCGGCCGGCTGTTCGACGAGCGTCACCGGGAAGCCGACACCGTCGATCTTCTTCCGGGCCATGGACAGCAAGTCCGCCGAGGGGTCAACGCCGATCAGCCGCGCAACTCCCGGTACTGAGTAGAACGGCAAATTCAAGCCGGATCCGATTCCCACTTCGAGCACAGTACCGCTGGCCGCGGGGATCGCCTTCGCGCGCAGCTCGGTGAGCTCGCCGTACTTCATCGCGAAATCGAGGATCCGAGGAAAAATGGCCACTTCTTACTTGTTTATCTCTCGCGTCATCCGCTCGTACAGCGCACCGGTGTCGGCAGGAGTTGCGTAGTTGATGTAGATCACACCGCTGCGGGTCTCGAGCTTCACGAACGGCGGTTGGCGCTTCGCCTGAAGGTACAGCCGCGCATTCCCGACACCTTCAAGGACGAACCGGCCGTGCTGAATTCCGAGAAGGTCCAGTCCCTTGTACTTGCGGACGACGCGGGGCATCGTGTTCTCCAGCGTGAGACCGATCACATCGGTCATCGGGATGTCCTGCTGCGTCGCGGTCTTGATGTGAATCTGGCCGTACGCGATCTCGACGGCCGGCGCCTGAGCGTCGGTGTAGAAAAAGTAGCCCATCATCAACACGACAGGCACGATGAGCACTGGGACCAGACGCGAAACGCCGGTACTCTCAGAGGAGGGATCGGCAGCGTCGGCGTCGGCGGCAACGTCGGGTCCAGCCAATACTCCGCGTTCGGTAAGCGCGCGCAGGAAGCCATCCTTGTCCTTCGGCGAAATCAGCACGCTGGAGTTTCCGTAAGCGATTTCGAGCCGATCGAGCGACAACGCCGGCGACGACAAAGGATTGCGCGTGGGGGTCACGTTCGAAATTTCTGTAAGGGGAATTCGACGATTGACTGGCCCCGATCGCACGAGCAGCTCTGTATCGCTGACGAGGTAGTACGTGGAGGCGAAGATCCACAGCGCAGCCGCGATAGGCAGGGCGCCCAAGATGGATATCCACGCCGGAAAGTCGCCGGACCGAATCCCGAGGGCGACCACCGCCACGAGTACGCCGAGCGTTGCGCTGAGCACCACCACGACCAACACGTCGATCTTCGAAGGAAATCGAACAGGCTCACGCATGTCTTGAAGATACGCCACTGGAGCGGCCGAACCAAGTCTTTGGATGGGTGCGATCCAAAAATCCGGGTTTTATGGGAATTTGCTTTAACTGTATCGGTTTCGTTTGACTTCAAAGAACGAACCGCTAGACTAGCCAAGTTCCCTTTCACGATGACCGTTCACGGAGGTAAGTGTATGAAACGCAGACTTGGTCTGGGGATTCTTGCCGCCGCGTGCATCTTGCTCATACCGGCCACGTCTTCGGCTCAGAGCGCGATTGTCGGACTGCTCACGGACGACTCCGGTGCCGTGTTGCCTGGCGTCACCATCGAAGCCACGAGCCCTGTGATGATTGAGGGCAGCCGATCGGCTATCACCGACGGCCAGGGACGCTATCGCATCCCCGAGCTGCGTCCGGGGACGTACAAACTCACGTTCGTTCTTCCTGGTTTCGGGACCGTCGTCCGCGATGGCATACAACTGCCCGCGGCATTCGTCGCCACGGTGAACGCGGAGATGAAGGTCGGCTCCCTCGAAGAGACGATCAACGTGTCCGGCACTGCACCGCAGGTCGACGTGTCACAGGCTTCCCGCGTCACGGTCATTCCGCGCGACGTCATCGACGCGCTACCCATCTCGCGCAACGTGATGGGCCTCGGCGTCCTTGCCGCCGGCGTGAAGCCTTCCACACCAGACGTGGGTGGCTCACAGACGACCGAACAAGTGGGACTGCGAGCGCGCGGACTCGGTGGCTTCGACGGCGAGCAGCAGGTTGAAGGCATGTCGATCCAGAGCTACGAGGGACAGTCCCAGAGCTTTTTCGACGACACCCTGCAATCGGAAATGACGGTGACGACTTCTTCGATTCCTGCGGACACGGGGGGCGGCGGCATCCGCCTGAACATGATCCTGAAGGACGGCGGCAACCAGTACAGCGGTTCAGCGTTCATGGGCGGAACCAAGGGCACCTGGGTTGCCAATAACATCGACGACGAGCTGCGCAAGCGGAATCTGGCGGTGGCCAACGGTCTCGACCACCTCGAAGCGTTTACGGCATCTCTTGGCGGTCCCATCATGAAGGACCGGCTGTGGTGGATCCTCTCGGTGCGGCATCAGTCAACCGAGACGACGATCGCGAACGTGCCGAAATATGTGTACGACGCGAATGGCGAACGGACGAAGGCGACCAACGATCTGTATGTGCGCAGCGTTTCGACACGCCTGACGTATCAGGC
>JAMQPK010000089.1 GCA_023717525.1 Vicinamibacterales bacterium
ACCGGCGGCGCCAGCGGCATCGGTCTCGGCATAAGCAAAGCGATGGTCGCGGCCGGCATGCGCGTCGTCATGGCGGACGTGCGCGAGGATCACTTGAAGGACGCGCGCGCCTGGTTCGTTTCGCAGCAGCAGAGCCGGCGGGTGAAGTGCATCAAGCTCGACGTCACCAATCGCAAGGCGTACGCACGCGCCGCCGATGCGACGGAGAAGGCGTTCGGCAAGATCCATGTGCTGGTGAACAACGCGGGTCTCGGGTTGTTAGGCACCATCGACAAGACGAAATTCGACGACTGGGACTGGGGAGTGGACGTCATGATCATGGGAGTGATCAACGGCATCCTCACCGTGCTGCCGCGCATTCGTGCGCACGGCGAGGGCGGCCACATCGTCAACACATCGTCGATGGCGGCGATAGTTCCGATTCCGAACTGCGCCATTTACATCACGGCGAAGGCCGCGATGGTGGGACTGTCCGAGTGTCTGGCGGGCGAGTTGGCGCCACACAAGATCGGCGTGTCGGCGTTCTGCCCGGGGCCGGTGCAGTCGAACATCCGGGAGCTCGGCAAGCTGCGGCCGGAGAAATACAAGAAAGACTCGGGATTGAAGGAGTTCGAGGAGAGCCTGGCGCAGCGTCCGCAGGGCGATTTGTGGATGGATCCGGTGGAATGCGGTCAGCGCGTGGTGCGCGGCATCATGCGCAATGACCTCTACATCTTCACGCATCCGGAGTTCAGGGCCGGCGCGAAGGAGCGAACCGACAAAATTCTCGCATCGTTCCCCGACGAACCCATCAACCAACCGCGTGCCGACGCCATCAAGTTCCTGCTGTCGAACCCGATCTTCAAGGCGTCTTGACCCTCCCGTAGCGTCAAACTTTACTGTTCGCGCTCCTGCAACCCAAGGAGCCAAACATGCTGAAGATCCATGGCGTGCCGTTCTTGGCACACACGCGCAAAGTCATCGTCGCCGCAATCGAGAAGGGCGTTCCTTACGAAATCGTGCCGGTGATCCCCCTCTGGCCGCCCGCCGGCTGGACGGACGTGAGCCCGCTCGGCCTCTTGAGGCCGGGCGTCGTCGACGCGTCGACGGGCTACCGGTACTACACGTCGGCGCAGCTTCTGCGGCTCAACCGCATCCTCGTGCTGCGCGACCTTGGCCTGTCGCTGGAGCAGATCGGCGGTGTCATCGACCAGGAGCAGTCCGCGGACCCGAGCATGCGCATCTGGTCACGGGGAAGATAGGCCGTTATGTCGAGCAGAACGGCTTGCGGCTGGCGGGGCCGAGCCGTGAGGTCTTTCTGCGGCCGCCGCGTGCGGATCGAATGGAGGAATCCGTGGTGGAGATGCAGTTCCCCGTCGAACGCGCCTGAAAGGTCGGGCACAATGCGCGCAGCAGACCCCGTCACAAGGGGCCGGGAGGCGATCCGCATGAACGAGCCGAGAAATCCCTACGCACCGCCTTCTACGCCCGTGGAAGTCGACCAAGTGCGCCAGGGGTCGGATGATCCGGGGCGCTTCATACCGTATGGCCGCTCCGTCAGCGCAGGCCGGGGCGCTGGGTGGATAGGCGACGCGTGGCGACTGCTCAAAGCGCAGCCCGGGATGTGGGCGGCGGCGCTCATCCTGATGTTCGCCGCGTACATGTTCGCTGCGATGATTCCCGTGGCGAGTTTCTTCGCGCAACTCCTGGTGCCGTTCGCGTACGCAGCCATCGCGCTGGCCGCCGATGAGCAGAGACGTACGGGCAATTTCGAACTGAAGGTGCTGTGGAGCAGTTTCGAGAAGCGGGCCGTGCCGCTGCTGGTGGTAGGCGGGGTGAGTTTCCTGGCCAGCGTCGTGTTTCTGATCGTGCTGGCCATCTTCGTCGGCAGCGAAGTCATCGGGGCCATGATGGGAACGAGCGAACCGGACCCGTCAACCTTCCTAACCACGAAATTCTGGCTGGCGTTTCTGATCGGTCTCGCCCTGGCATTGCCAATTGGTTTTGCGACCTACCTCGCTCCCCAGTTGATCGTACTCCACGACCAGCCGCCGATCGAAGCGATGAAGATGAGCCTCGTCGGGTTGATCAAGAACATCCTGCCGGGCATCGTGTTCGGCCTCCTGGCCATGGTGATGCTCCTCATGTCGATGATTCCGCTTTTCCTGGGGCTCTTGATCACGATGCCGATCCTCGCGATCACGAACTACACCGTGTACCGGGACATATTCGTCGAGGACAATTAGGCTAGGTACCCATATCGCAGGTTGCTCGGCAATCCGCCCTGCGCGAGGTATTCGGCGCGAATCGCATCGAAGTTGTCCGCGGACATCTTCTTCGCCGCCGACGGATCGATCTTGTAGAGCTTCGACGCATTACCCGCGAAGATCTTGGTCTTCACGGGGCCGTCGGCGGCGCCGAGCGCCTTGTAGCCATACTTCTTCTGCAAGTCTTCCGGGATCTCGAGCCGGCGCATGGCTTCGATCTGCCATTGCGGTGATCCCCACCACACGGAGTCCGTGCCCCAGATCACGCGCTCCTCGCCCAGGCCCTTGATGAGCGTGCCCATCAACGCGGCCGCGAGTTTCGGATGCGTCACGCAGGTATTGGCGAAGCAGGCGCCGAGTTCGCCGTACACGTTC